>CAIRWP010000302.1 GCA_903882335.1 uncultured Opitutia bacterium
TCCCTCTTTTTCCCGGAGGAGTGAGGCGATGCGCCTGACTCGATATCAAGCAGCCAATCTTTAGAACAGAAGCCACCATGAAACGAAACCTCAACCTAATCACCCTCACCGCCCTGCTGCTCGCGCCACTGGCCGTGTTGTCACAGGATGCAAAGCCGTCCGATATTCTGGGGCAGCCCGCGAAAGGCCGCGATCCCGTAAGTTGGGTGGATCCATTCATCGGCACGCAATCGGCGCGCTGGTTTTTCTTCACTCCGGCCGCCGCGCCGTTTGGTCTCGTCAAGCTCGCGCCGGACACGACGGGCTTCGGCGGTTATGCGGGTGGCGGGCACACGTCGGGTTATCGTTTCTCGGATACTTCGATCTTGGGTTTCAGTCATCTCCATGACTTCCAGGTGGGCGGCATTCTGCTCATGCCGACCACCGGGCCGCTGGTGACGGTGCCGGGCGCTGATGGGCAGGACAAGACCGGGTGGCGCTCCCGCTTCTCGAAGTCCAGTGAACGCGCCGAGCCGGGCTACTATCGGGTCCACCTCGACAAGCATGACGTATCCGTCGAACTCACGGCGAGCACGCGTGTCGGCTACCATCGCTACACTTTTCCAAAGACCGACGCCGCGAGGGTGCTGATGGATGTCGGGCATCTGCTCGGCGAGGGGGGCATTTTTCAGCAGCATGACCGATTCAGCGGCGGCTTGCGCGCGGCCATGATCGAGCGCGTGGACGACCGCACCGTGCGGGCCAGTTGCACCATCGCACCTTCTTATGCGGAGGCTCCTCTCGAGATCTACGCGGAGATTCGCTTCAACCGCCCGTTCAAGACCCACGGTGCGTATCGGGACGCCAAGACATTTCCAGGGCGTGAGGTGATCAGCGGGTTCGGCGCGGGCTACTATGTGGAGTTCGACACGCGGGAGGAGGCGGTGGTCGAGGCGCGCGTGGGTATCTCCCATGTGAGCTTTGACGGAGCAAAGAAGAATCTGGTGACCGAGACCGAGAACAAGACCTTTGACCAAGTCCGCGCCGCCACGCGCGCGGAATGGAATCGCCTTCTTGGACGCGTGATGATCGAGGACGATCGACCAGAGGCTGAGCCGGCCAAGGTCAAGTTTTACACCGCCTTGTGGCACGTTCTGCTGGGACGTGGGGTGAACAGTGACGCGGACGGCGCTTACTCCGACGCCACGGGACGCCGCGGTCAGATTCCCTTGGTGAACGGTCGGCCCGAGTATGCCCGATATAACTCGGATGCATTGTGGGGCAGCTTTTGGAATCTTAATCAAGTGTGGTCACTGCTTTACCCGGAGCAGATGACCGCGTTCGCGAAACATCTGCTCGCCTCCTATCGGGAGAGCGGGTGGCTTCCCGATGGTTTCGTGGTCAACCGGCGAGCCCCTGGAATGTTGTCCAATCAGGCGACCCTCTTCCTGGCGGCGGCCTACGCTAGAAACCCCTCGGCCTTTGATCGTGAGGAACTGTGGAATGCGGTCTGGAAAAACCAGACGCAGTGGCGGGGGCGGCCCCGCTACACCGGACAGGAAGCGTTGGCGGGTTATTCGCTCCTCGGCTATGCACCTTGTGACGATGGAGGATACGGTCCTTCGGGTTACACACTGGAGTATGCTTTCGAGGACTGGTGCGCCGCGCAACTGGCCACCCAGTTTGGCAAGAAGTCGGAGGCCGACTTTCTCACCCGACGTTCCGATGCTTGGCGTCAGCTTTGGGACAAGGAGTCACGTTGTTTTCGTCCCCGGCGTTTTGATGGCAGCTTCCACACCCCGTTCGATCCGAATGGCGGCTACACTTTCATCGAGGGAACGGCGCTCCAATACCGTTGGTTTGTGCCGCACAACGTCCCTGCCTTGGTGCAGCAGTTCACCCCCGAGGCGTTCTTGAGCGAATTGACCCTGACGATGGCACAGGCCGAGAAGACGGACTTCGGCCCTGCCGAGGTCAAGAATTCGGCGGGGCTTTCGCTGCCCTACAACCATGGCAACCAGCCCGGCTTGCACACGGCGTGGCTGTTTCATTTTGCCGGGCGGCCCGACTTGAGCCGCCAGTATGTGCGCTCCATCTGCGAGCGCTTTTACGGCACCACTCCAGTGCATGGCTACGGGCTCGGTCAGGATGAGGATCTAGGTCAATTGGGTGCCTGGTATGTTCTGGCCTCCATGGGACTGTTTGATGTCGAGGGCATGGTAAGGCGTGACGCCCCCGTGGCGGTCATCCCGCCGGCCTTCACGCGCATGGTGCTCAACATTCCCCGAGCGCCCTTTCCCGAAACGAAGGCAGGAGACTTCAGCAAGGTCGAGTTGCGTCAGGAGTCCGGAGACAGCCAATCCAAGGCCGATGCTTTCGTCTCTTTGCACAAGCTCTGGGAAAAGTAAGGGAGGCTCCGCCCTAACACCCACCGCCCGCCACCCCAGCAGGGAGAACCCTATGACATTCCAACTGTTCGCGTTGTGCATTTTCGCCTCAACCCTCGTGGTTCCGCTCTCTTGTTTATCGGCTGGTCGGGCCGGGGTGAATCCGCCTTCGGGTGCGTCACCCACTGCGGCGATTGCCCAGCCGTCGAAAGCTGCGCCTTCGGCTGCGGTGCCTCTGGAGGGCATAATCGGCGACGTCGTCCTCAGCCTCGACCTCGGCAAGGGAATCCGTTTTCAGCGTGTCGGCGACAAGGTGCAGTTATCCGGCGGACGCATGTTCTCCGTGCTGGCTGGCGGCAGGAAGATCCAGTCGGACGAGGTTTCCGTCAGGCGGGAAGCGGTCACGATCACGGCGCAAGGATGGACGATCCCATTTAACCTGCCTGACGGCCTTGGGGCGGGCACGCTGAGGTTTTCTCCGGGCGGGGAGCCGGGCGTCATCAGCACGAGCCTGGAACTCACGAATGGAAGCCTGCCATCCACATGGCGCGTGCTTTTTCCGCTCATTGAGGGGGCCACGCTCGACGGCACACTCGCAGGCGATCTCGAGTTCTTCTTCCCCTTTCAAGAAGGATGGCTCGGCAAGGGCGAAACCTATCTCAGCATCGCCTACGGCCACCGCGCATGGCTTCCGGTGCTTGCGGCGTGGAACCCTAGTGGCACGGGCATTTCCGTCCAGATGCGCGACCAAGACTTCGACGTGCATTCCATGATACTGCGCAACGCTACACCAGTCGGCACAGCCGCAGTCGCGCTCGCTGGCGGCAAGGCGAACGGGTTTGATAGGAGTCTTTATGGGGAGTCCTACCATCCAGACAGGGGAGGGGCGGCGGCGGCTTTTCCCATAAGGGTTCCCAGCCTCACGCTGGGCTTCGCGACCCTTGAGTTCCAGCTCGTAGCAGCAGAAAATTGGAAGTCGAAGACCTTCGCTATCCAGACCTACGACGGCAAAGGCATCTTCAAGACGCCGCTGACCTCCTACGGAAAGTGGGCGCGCGCCACGTGGTGGAAACATCGCCCCATCGAGCCTGGCATCCGCGACCAGTTCCTGGCCATGCCCGTGCATGAGCGCGGCGGCGGACGCGGCGTGGACAAAGGCTTCTGGGATGGGAAGCAGTGGGTCCTCGCCGATCAGGTCGAGGCATTCACACGGGACACCGGCGGGCATCTCTTCCCAGAACTCTGCTACTGGTGGAACCGAGGCGACACGATCACGGCGGGGCCGTATGCAGGCAGGCTCTACCAACACACCCACGGTGACTACGCGTTTGAGCCACGGTTCGGCGGCGCGGCCGCGCTTCGCTCACAGGTCGAGCGCGTGCATCAGACGGGCGGGCGCGTCTGCCTTTACGTGCAGGGACGGATCGCATGGAAAAACTCGAAGGTCGGGCGCGAACACGCAGAGGATTGGGCGTGGATGGACAAGCCCGGCCACCGCAATCTCGACTGGAGCGGAGTTGGGCAGGGCGAATGGACGACCGACAACTGGAACTTCTGCCCGCAGGTGAAGGGCTGGCAGGAACATCTGTGCGGTGTGGCACAGCGCACCCTCACCGAGTCCGGCGCGGATGCCTTGCGCCTCGATTCGATGGCAGAGATTCTCGTTTGCCACAACCCGCTCCACAAGCACGCGAAGAACCCGCTCGCCGGACTTCTGGAATACCTGGCCACCATCCGCAAAGGCGTGGAAGCCGCCGGAGCGAATAAGACCCTGTGGGGTGAGTTTTGTGGCTCCGATGCCGCCGCGATGTATTTCGACGGCACCCTTGCGCAGGGTAGCGACCCTAAGGGCATCATGGGCGGCAAGATGGGTGCGTATGGCATCTCCCCCTTCCGCTTTGTCTATCCAGAGGTGAAATGCATCGAATGGGGCCACTTGCCCATGGCATTTGATGACCTGAGCAAGAGGTTCCTGTTCAACGGCGTTGGGATAACGGTCGGCGACGTTTCTAAAGAGCAGCTTCGGATCCTCACCCGCCATGCGGAGGTGATGCGCTCAGTGGGCGATGTGATCGGCAGCATGGACTGCGAACCCTTGGTGCCCACGGTGGCTCACGGCGTGCTCGCCAACCGATTCACCTTGGAAAACAGGGAAATCTACACCCTCTGGAACCGCTCCGCGAAGGACTCCACGGGCGCACTGCTGAGCATTCCCGGCAAGTCCGGCCGACGATTCGTAGAACTGTTATCAGGCCGCCAGTGTCAGACCTCTAGAAACGGAAGCAGCGACGACCTGAAGCTAGACTTGCCCGCCGGACAAGTGGCCGTCATCGGCACCTTCCCGAAGATCATCGAGTCGAAAGGCGGCGGGCTTTTCATGTGCCCGGCGACCCTGACGCTTGTGGCGGTTGACCACTTAACCGGCAAAACTGTCGCCACAGGTGCGGGAAAGCTGGAAGTCCCCAAGCCAGCGCTCAGCGGGAATAGGTTCTCCATTCGCGCGCTTAAGGACGGGTATCTGGTGCAGGATATCGTGGAGGTTTCTGAAAGTGAGTGACACCGGCCAAAGCCGCGAACCGCTTCGCTGATTTCGAAGTCCGCGCCATCTGACTAGTGAACCCAATCCAGTTTAGATATCCATGAAACTCACGCTGTCTTCCGCCTCCGCCTATTTGAAGTTACTATTAAAGCCGGTCTTCCTTCGCTCGGCCCTCACCACCCTGCTGCTCGCGCCGCTTGCCGCCCGCGCCGACCTCGTCGCGCATTTCCGTTTCGACGGCGACCTGAAGGACGTCAACGGTCAACACGATGGCCGCCTGGTAGATCCCAAGCTCGCGCCAGCGTTTGCGCCGGGACGCTTCGGCGGCGCCGTGGTGATCGAGAAGGTCAACGCGGGCATCGAGCTGGCAAATCCTTCGGCGATCGACTTCAGCCGCGACTTCACCATCGCGACCTGGGTCAACGTGGGAAACTACTACGCGGAGATGCCGGTGCTCTTCAAAGGACGCGCCGAACTGACTGCCGCGCCGGACAAGTTCTTCGGCATTTTCGGCATCGAAGGAATGCAGGTGCATGGCGAGGGGCAGGGCGAGTGGATCA
>CAIRWP010000303.1 GCA_903882335.1 uncultured Opitutia bacterium
GCCTGGCCGTCGCTCCGGAACTTACCGGCGGCGACCTGACCATCGTCCAGCTGGGCGTCGACCGCGGCGAGGACCCGTTGCGACGAGCCACCCGCTTCCGCGGGGGTGAAGACGAGGGCGGGCTTGCCCTTGCCGGCGGCGGTGAAGCGCCAGGTTCCGGCGACGCCGCATTTCTCAAGTGGGGCCACCGTGGTGGCGCGGAAGCCGTAGGGCTGGAGGGTCTCCGGAGGTTGGGCCAGCTCGAAATCCGCCGGCCAGGCGCCCTTCTCGGCCCGGTATTGCTGGAGCGGGGCGCGGGCGGCGCGGAAGACGGTGCTGACGCCTTCGGCGGCCAGGGTGTCCTTGCCGGTCAGCACGAAGGCACCGACGAGCGCGAGCGCGAGGCCGAGGACCGCGCTGACTGTGATGTGGTACCACAGCGGGGACGTGGGCGCTTGGAGGATCTTGGGCGGGGTGTCGGCCATGAGGGAGACACTAGGTTGCCGAACCGGGCGAAACCTTCAAGCCCGGAGCGTCCCATTTTGCTTCTTGGAGCCGACGCGTTTCGCGCCTTGATGCAGACGGATGGACTCCGCCCACCTCGAACGCTTCGCCGGCATCGGCCGCCTCTACGGGCGCGCCGGGATGGAGCGTCTCGCGGGCGCCTCGTTCCTGGTCGTGGGCCTCGGGGGCGTCGGCTCCTGGACCGCCGAGGCCCTCGCCCGCTCCGGCGTCGGCCACCTCGCGCTCGTCGATGGCGACAGCGTCTGCGTCTCGAACACCAACCGGCAGTTGCACGCGGTGGTCGGGAACGTCGGCAAGGCCAAGACCACCGCGGTCGCCGAACGCGCGCGCGCCATCCACCCGGCGATCCGCGTGACCGAGCACGCGCGCTTCCTCTCGCGTTTCAACCCCCACGAGGTGCTCGCGGACTTCTCGGGAGTGGTGATCGACGCGATGGACGCGCTTTCGCCCAAGTGCGGGCTCATCGCCGAGGCGGTGAACCGCAAGCTACCGGTCGTCACCGTCGGCGGGTGCGCCGGCCGGATGGACGGGACGCGGCTCAAGATCACGGACCTGCGCGACTCCCGCGACGACCCCCTGATGATGCTGGTGCGCAAGCGACTGCGGCAGAACTTCGACTTCCCCCGCGGCAAGACGCCCTTCGGCGTGTCGTGCGTCTGGTCCGACGAGCCGTTCACACAGCCGACCGACTGCGAGGGGTTGCCGGGCGGCGAGCTCCCCGAGGGCGAGGACCTGCGCCCGAACTGCGAATGGGGCTACGGCACCGCGGCGCATGTCGCCGGCGCCTTCGGCTTGGCGGCGGCGGGCGAGGCCCTGCGGCTCGCGCTCCTACCGCAGGAATAACCGCGCGAAATTCGCCCCCGTCAGCGCCGCGGCCGGCTCCGGCGTCACGCCCATCGTCCGCGCCAGCTCGGTCAGGTTGCGCCGCAGGTTGGACGGGTGGTTCTGTTCGACGCCTTCGGCGGAGGGCGGCAGCTCGTGCACGCGGTACTCCGGCGCAGGGCAGAGCGCGGGGGCGTCGGTCTCGACGAGGATCCGCTCGCGCGGGATGGCCGCGGCGAACTGGTCGCGCAGGTGGGCCTTGCGCTCCGGGAAGTGATGCGCGCTGAAGGAGAAATAGGCGCCGAGTCGCGCCAGCTCGGGCACGAGCTCGACGGGGCCGTTCCAGCTGTGCAACAGGAAGCCGCGCCGCGGCAGCGCGGTGGTGCGCAGGATATCCATCAGCGGTCCAATCGCCTGCACGCAGTGGATCGTGAGCGGTCGGTCGAGTTCGACGGCGAGCGCGAGCTGCGCGCGGAAGGCCGCCTCCTGGGCGACCGGGTCGGAGCCCTCGATCCAGCGGTCGAGGCCCATCTCGCCGACGCCCGCGCCCGGATGGGCCACGAGCACGCGCCGCAGCTCGTCCAGCCAGCCCGCCGGGGCGGTCGGGACATCCCACGGATGCAGTCCGAACGACGGCAGGTTGCGCGGGTCGCGCGCGGCGAGGGCCGCGACGTCGGCCCAGTCCGCCGGTGAGGAGCCGTTGATCATGGCGTAGCCGACGCCTTCGGACCGGGCCAGCTCCACCGCCGCGTAAGGCACCTCGGCGAACTGGTAGTGGCAATGGGCGTCGTGGACTTCCATCTCGGTCCGACCAGCGTGACGCGCCCGCCCCGCGCCTCAACGCTGAACGCGTTTCCTTGCCCTCCGCCCCCGCCCTGCCCTATCTCCGTGCCAGGATGAAAGCGCCCGCCTTGCCGACCGAAGCCCTGATGACCGTCACCGGTCTGCCCTACCCGCTGAAGGCGAAGGGCAAGGTCCGCGAGGTCTTCGACCTGGGCGAGCACTACCTCATCGTCGCGACCGACCGCCTCTCGGCGTTCGACGTCGTCATGCCCAACGGCGTCCCGGGCAAGGGCATCCTCCTGACGCAGATCAGCCTCTGGTGGTTCGAGCAGGCCGCGACGGTCTTCCCGACGCACCTCGTGCCCGATCACCTCGCCGCGCTGACGCGGGCGCTCAAGGGCCACGAGCACCTCATCCCGCGCTCGATGCTCGTCCGCAAGCTCGTCCCCCTCCCGGTCGAGGCGGTCGTGCGCGGCTACCTGGCCGGCAGCGGCTTCAAGGAATACGTGCGCACCGGCGCCATCCTCGACCACGCCCTACCGCCAGGTCTGCTCGACGGGTCGCCCCTGCCCGAGCCGATCTTCACGCCGTCGACCAAGGCCGCCGAAGGCCACGACGAGGCCATCACCCGCGCCCGCTGCGCGGAGATCCTCGGCGAAAAGGTCTTCCGCCAGGTGCACGACACGTCGATCGCGCTCTACCGCATGGGCAACGCCCGCGCCGCGAAGGCCGGCGTCATCCTGGCCGACACCAAGTTCGAGTTCGGCACCGCGCCCGACGGTTCGCTGGTGCTCATCGACGAGGTGCTGACGCCGGACTCGTCGCGCTACTGGCCCCGCGAGAGCTGGCAGCCCGGTCGTTCGCAGCCTTCC
>CAIRWP010000304.1 GCA_903882335.1 uncultured Opitutia bacterium
CATTAATAGGGGTGCCTATCGGCAGGGCTGACCGTCCCCGGTTGGCCGTAGGCATCGTTGAATAGTTGATAAGTTGACCCGTTGACGAGAATGGTTCCTCCGACGGATTCCGGATTCTATCTGGCCAACTAATCAACCGATGAACGGGTCAACTCTCCCCGGCTTCGCCTCGCAAAGCGATGGCGTGCCTGACCCCATGCCGAACGCCTGGCGCGCGCGGTTGGGGGTTAGCGGTTAGCGGTTTGGTCGAAAGGCCACAGGTGCGCCTAAATATCCTCGTGTCCTCGCTTCCTCATGTCCTCGTGCCCTCCAGCCCTCACCGTATCTCCCCTGGGGCTTGGCATCTTTCCTGCCCTCGAGTCCTCGCTCCCTCGTGTCCTCCAGCCCTCACCCCTTGCCCACGTATCACCTTGCCCACGTGCCCCCTGCTCACCTACCCCGCGAACGCTCTCGCAAAAATCGCGTGCACTTCTGACTCTGGCAGCAGACCGGCGGGCGGGACTTCGATGGACGTGAAGTCCGCCGCCTTCGCCGTGCCGGCCGCTTGCACCGCCGAGAGAAAACCCTCCAACAACCGGACATAGACCTCGGGCTCCGCCGCCGCGGATAGCTGGATCCACGATAGCGGCTCGGCGCCGACCACGCCGTAGTTGGCCTCCTTCCAGAGCACCATCACCTCGTTGCCGGCATCCGGGCCGACGAGGAACAGGGTCTCCTCGTCCTCGTCCGACTGCAGACGGATCAGGCAGCGGAAAAGCACCCGCGTCTTCCCCGGCTGCCAATCGCCAGGCTCCTCGTTCTCGCGCGTCTCGATCGGATAATAGCCCATGTCCATGGTATGCCCACCCTCCGGGCTTTGTCTAGGGGGCCTCGGTAGGGGCAGCACCGCGTGCTGCCCTAGCTGCCTCTTCTCGCGCGTCCCGCGCACAGGCAATGGGGTCTGGCTTCGCCTCGCGAAGCGATGGCGTGCCTGACCTCATGCCGAACGCGGACCAGCAGGGACGCTGGTCCCTACCTAAGACCCCCCGGCGTGAATCAGGCCTTCGCTGCGTCGTCCGGGTTGGGTTCGACAATCACCACCCGGCAATCCCATTTGAGGGCTTCCAGGACGCGTTGGAGCGCGGCGAGAGTTTCGTAATCCGGCGCCGTGGCGGCGACGTAGGTGTCGTTGCCGGGGCAGGAACCATCATAGAAATCGATACTGCCGATCTCGGCGTAGTCACCCGCGTCGACGTTGACGCCTTTGGACTCCAGCGCACTGAAAACGCCCTGCAGGTACGGCACCGCCCGGGCGCCGGGGCAGCTGCGACGATACCAATCGAATTCGTGCTCCTCCTGGCGATATTCCCGGCTGGACTGGCTGCACCCGTTCTCGCTCTCCCATTCCTCGCGGGCCTCCTGGACGCGGGCTTCGAAGTCCGCCTCCGACTCGTCATCCTCCTTGCACAGATCCGAATCGTCGAACTCCTCGTCGCCCTCGTCGTCGAAATCCGGCACCTCGTCGTAGATCGTACCATTGAGGCAAAGCTCGAAGTAACCCGACGAGTCGTTCCAGAAGGCGCGGATCTGGTCGCTCTTGGGATCGACCTTCTCGCCAGGCAGAGCCGGTAGCAATTTCCCGGCCGAGGCCGCCTTGGCCTCTTCGACCAGCTTGGTCCAGTCCGCGGTGAAGAGGGCGATGCCGCCCAGGGTGAGGGTTTTGAGGAATTCGCGTCGATCGTAGCTCATAGTGAGATGACCCTACCCTACGCCGCTTCCGCCGTCTACCGGACCGCTTGTCATAGAGTGACATAGCAGGATGGGGGTCAGACTACTACGTAGTAGCCTGACCCCCATGGTGTAGTCTGACCCCATTATCGGTTGGCTTGGGAAATGGTCAGTCGGGCCTCTGCGCATAAAAACGTGTAACGCTGGATGGATCAGCGACTTCACTTTCTTAGCCATGGTACGGATCCCAGAACATCGTGGGGTTATCCTGACAGGGGGTCAGACCACGATGTAGTAGCCTGACCCCCATGTAGTAGTCTGACCCCTTGTTGGGTCTTCAAGCCGCTATTCTCGGCTTTGATAATCGGGCTGATCCTTGGCGTGATCATCGCCTTTGTCCTTGGCGCCATCATGGGTTTTGATCGCGGCGGCGCGGCCGGCATGCTCGGCGGAATCGTGGGTATCGGCCTCGGCGCGGTCATCGCCTTCGTCTACTATAAGATCAACCAGACCCAGACCGTCGGATTCGTCGAGCTCAGCGGCGATAACTACTTCATCCGTTTCAAGCCCTCCGTCATCGAAGGCGTCACCGTCGATGAAGCGAAGGCCAAGTATGCCGCGGAGCTGATTCAGCATTTCATCCAGACGCGCGTCGACCGTTGAGAGGGCGGGCAGTCTCTATCTCCGCTCTACGCCGCACGGACCATCAGGGACGCCAGACACTTCCAGGATTCCTACTGGGGGGATCTGCTTTGGAGGATAGGTCACGTCCCGAGATCGCCACCGATCCCCGCGTCCTGCGATCGCTTACTTGGGCCGCTTATGCTCCCTGAGCGATTTCTCCAGAACTTGTTTGAAGCAACCGGACAGGATCTCACTGGCCAATTTCTCCTCGCGGAGCAGCAACGGCCTGAGTCTGTCGTCCGTGTAACCCGCGAGCAACCCTTCCAGGTCCGCCTTAGATAGGCGGAGGGCGTAAGCGTGGGCGAGGCCCACTTTATGGCGCTTATCCCATGCCTTCATCTCTTCCATGGCCTGCTCCCTCGCCATGCCTTGCTTGACGAATTTTTCGATGATGTCGGACTCGTGATCATCGTCTGACTTGATCTCCATCGCCTGGACGACCTTCCTGGCGAGTTCGATCCGATCAGGCGATAATCCGGCCGGGGATTCTTCGATCGTGAAATCTCCCAGATCATCGGACCCGGTCGTCGCCCAGAGGATGAAGGCCGACGTGATGCACGAGACATCCGTTCGGGCCGCCGCCTGCTTATCGATGAGCATGACGCACTTGCTGTACCTGAAATCGTAGACCGCATCCAGCTCCTCCTTCGTGAACTGCGCCAAGGCCTTTCTCACGAATTCGGCGCGCGTCTTGGAAAAGTCGAATGCGCTCGTGTTTTGGGTGTACTTGGACTGCAAGGCGAGCCGATCGACCATCGGAACAAACGCCGACATGACCTTCCCCCCGGAAAGGACCTGCCCCCTGATGTCAGCGAAGAGGAATAATCTTTCGGCTTTTCGCTCATGGCTGATGGGTTCTTGCGCGCAGGCACCGAGGGCGAGCAGGATCGCCGGCAAAAGAGCGGAGGCTCTCATTCGGGCAGGACCTCTTTGGTCGTTTTTTCCATGGCACGCCCCGCCTTGGCGTAGGCTGACCTATAAACGGGATCCTGCAAGTTGGCCAGAAGCCATTCGGCCTCATGGGTCGTCAGCCTGCGGGCATATGATTCCGCTATGGAATTTTTTAGGCGCAGGTCATCGAAGTTGTCGCAGCGATCGAGATATTCCCGCGCACGTTCTGAGTTGACCCCCGATCCGGCCAACATCGACGCCAATTCCTTCTGCATATCGGCCTTGGTCGGAAGGTTTTGTCCGCTAGCCTCCAGCAGAAGGGGCGCAGCCTGTCCCAACAGCGCCCGCCGACGAGACGGAATCTCCTGCCAAGGAACCTCGACCTCGAACTTGGTACGGCTCGACACCTTGCCCGCCAATAAACTGACCTCATCCATGATCACGGGTAACGCATCGCCGAAAGCCATCAGCATCTTCCGCGATACGCTGGCATGCTCCTTTGATCTCACCACCTCATGCATGCGGGCCAATTCCTCGTTGGATAGCTCGCGCAGCATCTGCTTCGCATAACGGGCGGTCGCGGCATCGAAGCGCTGCTTCATCTCGGGGCTCGCCAAGGCGCTCCTGATCGCGGCCAACTTTGTTGGCGGAATGTCCGCTTGCAGGAGATCAAGCGTCTTCATGACGGAGCTCTCCATGGCGCCCTGAGGCATGAGCTCCGCGGATTTGCGCCGATTTTCCGGATTGTCGTCCGCCGCGTACGCCCCGGCGAACAACAGGCACATCATCCATCTCGTGACGACTGGCCATCTCATAACGCGGATCGAATCCCGTCGGCACGGAACTTTCAAGTTATTAAAGTGTTTAATTATAACAGTTTACCACCTGCTCATACGCCCATTCCGTTGCGGAGCCGCCTCGATCTTGGGCAACAGACCTCGCGTCGTAGGCATCACATCCTGACAGGATGTTTCGCATTTGCGGTTGGCGAAGCCAGCCCATGGGATTGAATCTGGATACCCCACCCCGATGATGCGTTCTTTCCTTTTCTGGACCACCGGCCTGGCGTTGACGGCCTTTGCCGCCGAACCGGCAGAGTCTCTGCGCGTCCTCGATCCGCTCGAGCGCGCGGTCTACCAACGCGATACGACCGGCCGCGCCCGAATCCTGACCACGGCCACCATCAACCGGGCCGACGTCGAAGTCCGGGTGCTCGACCATAAGGACCGTCGGGTCGCCCGCGACTGGACCAAGGCGGGCGAAGCGGTCGATCTCCCCGCCGGCTGGTACGACTTCGAGTTCCGCGCCCGGCGCGACGGGACCGTCATCGCCCAGACCACGATCGAACGGGTCGGCGTCGGCGAGGTCTTCATCACCTGCGGCCAATCCAACTCTGCGAACCACGGCAAGCCCGCCCAGCAGGCCACCGACGAACGCGTCGCCGCCTTCGACCTCGCGGCCGGCCGCTGGCAACCCTGCAAGGATCCGCAGCCTGGCGCCACCGGCGCGGGTGGCTCCCCGTGGCCATTGCTCGGC
>CAIRWP010000305.1 GCA_903882335.1 uncultured Opitutia bacterium
AGGTGACGAAAAGGCCGCCCGGAGCGACGAGCTGCATGGCGAGCACGTTGAGGTCGTTATACTTCTTGAGGCCCTCGGCCTCGAACTCGACGTCGCGGCTATCGACGAACTTGGGCGGGTCGCACAGGACCAGGTCCCAGGTCTTGCCGTTCTTCTGCATCTGGCGGATCCAGGTGAAGGCGTCGGCGTGGACAAACTCGATGCGCGCGTTGTTCAGGTTGGCGTTCCGCTTGGCCATCTCGATGGCCTTCTCGTCGAGGTCGACCGCGGTGACCTCGGTGGCCCCGGCGAGCTTGGCGGCGATGGAGAACCCGCCGGAGTAGCAGCACAGGTCGAGCACCCGCAGGCCCTGGGCGAGGGCGCCGAAGCGGCGGCGGTTATCGCGCTGGTCGCAGAAGAAGCCCGTCTTGTGGCCCTCGGCGAAGTCGACCTCCTGGACCATGCCGAACTCCTTGATCTTCACGAAGCGGACGGCCGACTTCGGGATGTCAGAAGGCATGATTCCCTCGATGCGGGCCACATGCGGGTCGACCTGGACGATCTCGCGCTTGGTGCCGACGGCGTCGTGCAGGATCGGGATCCAGCGGGGGAGGCGGCGCATGACCGCGTAGGACGAGACCTCGATCGAGAGGACGTCGCCCAGCCGGTCGACGATCAGGCCTGACAAGAAGTCCGCGTCCGCGTTCACGACGCGGTAGGCGTCGGTGACCGCGTCCAGCTTGAGCACGTCCTTGCGGAGGGCGGCGGCGCGGCGGATGGCCTGTTCGAACCAGGCGTCATCCGGCTTGCCCGGGGTGGCCTTGAGAATGCGGAGCGCGATGGGCGCGCCCGGGTTCCAGAAACCGTAGCCGATGAAGGAGCCTTGCTTGTCGTAGGCCGACACGAGGTCGCCCTGGCGGGCGTCGGCGGAGACGTCGCCCACCATCGAGCGGAAGATCGAGGGCTTGGACGTGAACGTCTTTAGCTGCACCCATGGCTTCTCGCGCGCGATGGGCGCGGGGATGTTGGCGAGGCCACCCAAGGAGTCGGACATGGCGCTAGGTTCGCCTCAGGCGCGGGCTTGGCAAGCCTCGCCCACGGGCGGACGGCTTAACCGATGAAACTGCAGATATACTGGCAGATGCCCGAGCCCACGGTGATCGTGAAGCCGGACTTCGGGGCCACGGTGAAGTGGGTACCCGCGGCGTAGGTCTTCTCCTCCTTGGAGCCGTCCTGGACCACGACGCACGAGCCGTCGGTGATCTCCATGATCTCGGCCTTGTCGGTGCCGAAGTGGTAGGTGCCGGCGTAGATCAGGCCCACGGTCTTCTTGGCGCCGTCGGCGGTGTGGATCGTGTGGGAGACCACCTTGCCGTCGAAGTAGACATTGGCCTTGGCGATCGCGGTGACGTTATTTAATTCCATGGGACGGATTTGCTACGGGGATGGGGAGGGAGGGTAAAGGGGAAACCAGAAGGGGGCAGGTGGGCACGGTGACATGGTGACAAGGTGTGCCTGCTGGGGGGAGTTGGGAGGGGAAGGGACAGGGTCAGGGACAGGGAAAGGGCGCGGACGAGCAGGGACGCTCGTCCCTACCTAGAGGCAGAGAGACAGAGAGGCATGAGGGGCAGGGGAAGGGTCAGGGACAGGGAAAGGGTACGGACGAGCAGAGATGCCGAGAGGCAGAGGCACACGAAGTGTCTTGGCCTGTCCCTGGCCCTGACCCTGCCCCTTTAATTTCCCCACCGAGCCCAAGCCCAAGCCCTAGCCCTGGCCCAAGCCCTAGCCCTTCTCCCTTACTTCGTCTTCACCACCTGATAAAAGGCGATGGGGCCGAGGAGTTCGCGGCCGTCGAGGGTCTTGGCTCCCGTGAGCTTGATCTCGTGCACGAAACCGGCGCGGACTGAAGCCTGACGGCATCGTTTTGCTTCAATGGGGGGAGCATTCCTGCCTCGTCTTCTTCTTCGTCAAGGCCCTCGCGGTACACCTTTAAAAAGCCTTCAAAGGCAATCATTTCGCCGCGTGCCGTGAATTCTATGGCGGAATTGTGCAGCTGGGCCACGGTACGGTCTATTTGCGCGTCGGCCATTAGGCTCGCAAGGGTGCGCTTCCAGATTAGCTCATAGAGTTTTTTCTCTGAAGCATCTCCGCCGGCGGACTTCATTAGCATGTTGGTGG
>CAIRWP010000306.1 GCA_903882335.1 uncultured Opitutia bacterium
CCCAACCGTACTTCGTCCACTCGGTGGTGAACTCCATCACCAGGAAAAGGACGCTCCACTTGACGAAAGCCTGGCGCAGCCCGCGGATCCGCTGATCGACGCGAAGGAAGAAAAGGCAGGTGCCATAAAGCGGCAGCAGGATGAGCCAGCCTTCCGTCAGGAAGATCTGGCCAACGCGCCCCAACGTCTCCCCGAGGGTCGAAGCGAAAGGCGGAACCTCGCCGAGGTTCACCGCCCGTTGTTGCTCCTCCATCACCCGGCTCGCGGTATTTCGGAGGATGAAGCCAGTCCCGATGACGAACGTGACGGCCTGGATCTTCAGGAAAAGGGAGAACCGCTTCTTGAGGAGCACGTCGCTCAGTGTCGCCGGATTCGCGCCGGTGACAACGCCAAATCAGCGCACGGCGGGCTCATCTTCGGCCAGCGGCAGCCGTAGGGCCAGCAACGCGGCGGGTGCGAAGAGCATCGCCGCCGCCAGCAGGACGGTGCCATAATCGGAAGGCTTGGCGAAGATACCGAAGAAGACCGTGCCGGCCGCCGCGAAGACCCGGCCGATGTTGTAACTGAAACCCGCGCCCGTCGTGCGCAGCAAAGTCGGGAACAACGGCGGTAACGCCATGGTGAAGAGGCCGAAGACGCCTTGGCAGAATCCGATCGCGGCATAGAGGGCGTAGGTCTCGGGGAGACTCCAGGGCAGCGCAAAAGTCAGCACCATCAGGACGAAATAAGCCGCGAAGAAAGCCGCGAGCGCGGCGCGATACCCGAACCGCTGCGCCGCCCAACCCGAGGCGAAGTTGCCGAGCACCGAAGCCGCGATCACGCAGAACAACGCCTTGGCCGTGACGGCGGCCTTGATCGCGACCGCGGCCTCCGCGACGGCGGGATGCGTCCGGATGAAGGCCTGCTGCCAGAACATGAAACACCAGTGGCCGGTCAGGGCGATGGCGCAGAGGGTCGAGGCGATCAAGGTCGTGCGCCGGAGCCCGGGGGCGAAGAGGTCGGCCAGACGCGGGCGCGGCCCGCGGCCCTGCTCGGCCGCCCACTCGGCGGTCTCGGGAACTTCCTTGCGGATCCACAGGGTCACGAAGGCCGGCAAGACGCCGATGAGGAACACCCAGCGGGACTCAAAACCGGGGATGAGCTGCAGCAGCGTGACGGCGGCGATGGCGGCGAGGATGCCGAAGTTGACGGCGCACTGGAGGACGGCGGCGATCCACGGGCGCCACTTCCGGGGCCAAGTCTCCGAGAGGAGGGACGCGCCCACGGCCCACTCCCCGCCGATCCCGAGCGCCGCGAGGAACCGGCAAATCATCAACTGCCACCAAGTCTGGGCGAAGAAGGATAGTCCGGTGAAAAGGGCGTAGGTCAGGATGGTCAGCACCAGGGTCCGGCTCCGACCGAGCCGGTCACCGACCAGCCCGAACAAGGCCCCGCCGAACGCCCACCCGAGCAGGAAAGCCGCCTGGATGATCGACCCATACCAACCGACGGCCGGATCGCCCTCGGTGGTACGGAGCAGCTCCGCCACGAAGACCGCGGCAACCAGGGTGTAGAGGTGGAGATCCAGCCCGTCGAAGAACCAACCGAGCCAAGCGGCCAGGCCGGACTTCTTCTGCTGGACCGAGAGTTCGCTCCACTTCGTCGCTTCCCCGGGGGGCGTGCTCATGGCAGCGAAGGCCGGGGGCAGCGCAGGTTCACTTCTTGGCCTCGGTCTTCTTCGGCGCGGCCTTGGCGGGCGCGGAGGGCGTGTACGGCTGGTTGGTCATCGCACCCGGCGCGACCTTCAGGAGATTCGGCGAGAGGTCCGGGGCCACGGCATCGCCATTAGCCCACTTCAAACCACCCACGAGGATCTGGCGGAAGGTCTCGTTGGTCCAGACATCCTCACGGTGGCCCATGGCGGTGTAGAAGACGCGGCCCTTGCCCTCCGGCTTGGCCCAGCAGTTCGGGTAGGCCGGACGCTTGTAGTCGTCGCCCTCGAGGGCCGGGTCGTTGAAGGTGGTCAGCACGTGGATCTCGGGGCGGAAGTCCTTGAGGGTGTACCACTCCTCCGCGAAGGAGAAGGTCGCGCCGACCTTCTCGAAACCGGGGAAGGTCGGGTCGATGACCTTGTTCACGCCCGCCTGCTGCTTGCCGTGGCGGATGAACTCGGCGCCGAGGAAGCAGACGTAAGCGTCGGCCTGGTCGCCATGGTTCTTGAAACGCTCCGGACCCTTCTGCGATTCGTTGTCGGTATGGAAGGTGTCGGCGGCGGAGTGCGTCCCGACGAAACCTTTGCCGCCCTTGACAAAGTCGAAGAGAGCCTGCTTGCCGGCCGGGGTCATCGCCGGGTTCTTATCGGTGCCCGCGGAGCAGAGGTCGCCCGTCGTGTAGAACATCACGGTGTCGAACTGCGCCAGGTACTCCGGCGAGAACTTGGAGCCATCCTTGGAGAAGGTGAAGGTCCAGTGGTTGGCCTTGCCGATTTCCAGCAGCTGCTTCTCGGCGAAGCTCGGCATCCCCTTCTTGTAGGAGATCACCTCGTGCTCGTAGCCGGAGGACTTCGTGAAGAACAGGATCTTGCGCGCCGGGGCGTCGGCGGCGAACGCGGGGAGGGCCAAGGCGGCCAGGAGGAGCAGTCGGGTGATCATGGGGAAGGACAAGGGATAGGCCCGGGAGACGGGGGCGGGCAAGCGGATAGGCTCAACGCGGCGCCGAGAGCCGCGGCGGAGGCAGGGTCCGGGCGGCCTCGGCGCCAGCATAGCCGAACCCTGGACCGCGCAGGCCGGCGCAATCGACCCGCCCAGCTTGGCGCCGGTAGGCCCCGGGGTGAAAGCGGGCTTCCGGCTCCGACGCGGCCGGGTAGAACTGCATGCCGTTGGTCTCGACCCCGGCGAGGGTCGGGGCATGCGCCGCGAGCAGCAGGTGTGTCAGCTGCGCGAGCATCGGGTTCGTGAGGTCCTGGACCATCAGCTGCATCCCATGCGCCCGCGCCCAGCACAGGCTGAGCAGCGCGCCGGTCTGCGTCTTGCAGGTCTTCAGGGCCACGCCGTTCCAGCCGAGGCTGCGCCCCAGCCGCACGACGCGCCAGTCATGGGCGCTCTCGTCGAGGAAGAGCGGGCAGCGGGCGCTCACGGCGCGGACATCGATCGGATGCTCGGCGAGCTCGTACGGGAAAGGCTGCTCGACGTAGCTCAGGCGCGCCCACAGCTCGGGAAGCTCGGCCCTCACGCGGTCCAGCACACCGGTCACGTAGGCGGGGTCGGTCACCGTGCAGTTGAAATCCGCCGTGAAGAGCTCGACGCCCCGTGGCAGGCCGATCGCCGCGACCGCGCGCAAGCGGTCGAAATCCCAGGCCGCATCGTTACCCCGCAACTTCACCTTCAGCGCCTTCAGGCCATCGCGCTCGATCCACTCGTCCAGCGAAGTCGGATACCCGTCGGTCAGGCGGGCCGGGCCGGCCTCGGCCACCGTCAGAAAATCCAGCCCACCGACGAGGTGCCAGGCGAGCAGACTCGTCTCGACCGGCTGACGGAAGAAATCGGCCGGGTACTTGCCGGCGAAGGAAACCTCTGGCGCGTCCGCGGCGGGCGTCACGTAGGCCGCGAGGTCATGGTTCATCCACGGGCGCTCGTACGTCAGGTAGGTTGGGACCTCGTTGGCGACGCCGTAGGCGTCATGCAGCGCGAGGTCGAAGGCGGAGGCGCAGACCAAGGCGGCGAGCTTCGGCATCCGCACGCCCGGCGGCAGGCTCGCGTTGAAAGAGTCCAGCAGGCGGGGCAGCACGGCCTCGAGGAAGTCGTGTCCGATCTCCATGGCATGGCCGGAGGCGGGAAACTGGGCGTAAGCCTCGGTCAACAGGTCGCAGAACTCCTCGAGCGCCCGCAGGCGCGTCGCATAGGACAACGACGACGGCCAGACCCATTGGACGCTCAACGGGGTCTCGCCCCACCCTTCGCCGCGCTGGCCGTCCGCGCGCGCGACGGTCAGGCGCACGCGGGCGCAGACGACCTCGGTGAGCGTGTCGTGGCCGAACTTGAGCGGCACCCGGGTCTGCACCGGCAGGGCGTACCAGCTGACCGCGCGGATCCGGACGTCGTGGGGATTCATGACGCTCAATCCTGGAGGGCTTGACCCGAGGTCTCCTTGGCGAAGAACGCGACGACTAAGCCGGCGGCGTAGACCAAGGTGATCGCCGCGGCGGCCTGCTGGAAGCCGCCGAGGGTCTCGACCAACTTCCCGCTGAGAAGCACGAAAGGCACCGCGACGAGCCGGCCGGTATTGTAGCAGACCCCCTGCCCCGTGGCGCGCACGCGGGTCGGGAAGAGTTCCGGCAAGTACAGGGGGAAAAAGCCGAAGAAGGCGGTCGCCGCCATCCCGAGCACGAAGATCTTCGCGGCCATCAGCCCGGGTATCAGGCCGAGGAAAAGCTCGCCGGACCACTCCGCGGGCGTGCGGTAGATCCACGCCGTGGCCGCGAGGGCCAGCAGGCAGAGCAACTGGTAGCCGCGTCGACGCGGCAGCGAGGCCAGGAGCAAGGGCGCGAGCACCGTGCTGAGACAGGCGCCGGTCGAGACGATGACCATCGCCAGGGCCTTGGCCCGCGGGTTGGCGGCGCCGGCCAGTTCGCCGACCCAGAGCGGGATCCACTGGACCGCGCCCCATGTGCCCACGAAGACGACCGAGACCATGAGGATGCCGATGAGCGTGGGCCGGCGCAGCTCGGGGCCGAAGACCTCGCCGAGTTTGGAGCGCTGCGGGACACCCGCCTCGCGGGCCGCGGAACGCTCCCACTTCTCCGACTCGGGCACGAAGAGACGGATGAGCAAGGTGAGGACCGCGGGCGAGGCCCCGATGAGGAAGTGGATGCGCCAGGAAGCGTCGTCGGCCGGGTACGCCATGGCCATCACGCCGACGAGCACCATGCCGAGGTTGGCGGCCATACCGATGGCGGCGGCCATCTTGGAGCGATGTCGCTCGGGCCAGGCCTCCATCACGAGCGCCACCCCGAGGGCCCATTCGCCGCCCATGCCGAGCGCGGCGAGGAAGCGCGCCCCGGCCAGGTGCCAGGGGTCGGTGGCGAAGTAGCAGACGCCGCTGAAGACGGAATAGAAGAGGATGCTGAGCGACATCGCCTTCACGCGGCCGATGCGATCGCCCAACCAACCGAAGGCCGCACCGCCAAAAGCCGCGCCGACGAGGAAGGCGGAGGTGATGCCGGCCATCCAGCCACCGATCCAGCCGCTGATGGCCTTGGCGCCTGACGCCGCGACCTCCGCGGGCACCATGCTCCGCAAAGCCGGACCCGCGAGCGTCGGGAAGAGCGCCTGCTCGTAGCCGTCCATCATCCAGCCGAGGAAGCCGGCCAGCAGGGTCATCTGCATGCCGCGGGTGATGGCCTGCGCGCGGTCGTCGGCGAGGGGGTCGGCGCTCATGGTTCTTATCTGGGGATATCAGCGGTTGGCTTCAAGGGGCGATTCACACCTGCGGACCGCAAACTAAGGTTTTCTTTCGCGGCCAAATGACACTAGCGTACGCCCTGACCTGCATGAAGCCGCTCATCTCCCGTCCCGAGGACCTCACCCCGACCACCCCGTGGTCCGCGACGAAGTGGGCGTGGACGGCCGAGGAGGAGCTCATCGACCACCGGACTAAGGCCCGCCTTTGCTCCGCCGTGCTACTGCCGTTCAAGGACGGCCAGCCAGACTGGGCGAGCTTCGTGGCCGAGATTCGCTGGCAGCTCGCCGCGGCCGAGCATTACGGCGTGGAGCTTGTCCCGGTGCTCAACGCCGATACCGGCTACATCTTCGACCTCGACGACCGGATGTACGCCGAGGTGCTCCGGCAATTCCGCCTGGCCTTCCCCACGCTCAAGTTCATCGCCGGCGTCACCGCCCGGGGCGCGCAGGATGACACCTCGTTCAAGCCCGAGCGCTACCGCGGGCTGCTAGACCTCGTCCAGGCCCACGACCACTGCGAGGTGATGATCATGACCTCGAAGGGGCTCAACACGCTGGACCCCGAACGTCGCCGCGACGGTTATTACCAGATCGCCGAGTGGCTCATCCGCCCCGGCATCGTGCACGCGCTCGAGCCGGCCTTCGTCCCTTGGGCGACGCCTTATGAGCCTTGGTTGCTCCATCAGCTCGCCCTCCACCCGAAGTTCGTGGGCGGCAAGGTGAGCACGCTGGACGAGCCACACTTCCTCTACTGGGCCGCGATGTGCAAGGACCTGAAGCTCGATTTCGCCCCGCACAGCGGTGACGACTACGGCATCGCCACGGCCATCAAGACCGGCCTGCCCCTGCTCATCGGCGCGGCCAGCAGCGCCGCCCCGCAGATCTGCGCCGCGAAAGACCTGTGGCTCGAGGACGGCGCCCCCGGGAAGAAGTTTCCCACGGGCACGGGCCGCTTCGACACGCGCGTCTACAAACTCTTCGAAGCCTTCCAGTCTTTGGAGGACCAGGTCTTCCGCCTCGACGCCAAGGGTAGCGCCGCCGCCTACAAGCACAGCACGGCCCACCTGCTCCACCAGCTCGGCGTCATCGCTTCGCCCGAACCGCACCCCGCCTGCAAGGACGTCCGCGGCCCCGACGAAGCCGCCCGCATGACCGAAGCGATGGTGCGCACGCGGCGCATCTCCGCCCGCCTCGACATCCCGCGCTGAACCTCGCCATGACCGCCCCTTTCAAGCTCACCCGCGTCGCCTCGCTCAAGACCGTCGCCGACTTCCGCGCCCACTGCGCCGGACTGGGCATCGACCTGCCGATCGAGGACACCATCGAGGCCGGCCCCGGCAACCCCCTCGCGCAACCGATCGCACGGGCCACGATCAACGGCAAGACGATCGGCAACCGCATCGCCATCCACCCGATGGAGGGCTGGGACGGCACGACCACCGGCGGTATCTCCGAGGAGATGAAGCGTCGCTGGCAGCGTTTCGGCGCGAGCGGGGCCAAGCTCATCTGCGGAGCCGAAGCCATGGCCGTGCGCGCCGACGGCCGGGCGAACATGAACCAGCTGATTATCAACGCCGAGAACCAGGCCGGCATCACCGAGCTCGTCGGGATCCTCAAGGCGGAGCACCTCGCCCGCTGGGGTTCGGTCGACGACCTGGTCATCGGTTTCCAGCTGACCCACTCCGGCCGCTTCTGCCGCCCGCATGACAAGAAGCGCTGGGAATCCCGCGTGGCCTACCGCCACCCGATCCTCGACAAGAAGTTCAGCGTCACCTCCGACGAACAGGTGCTAACCGACGCCGAGGTAGAGGAGCTGATCCGCTGCTACGTGCGCGCCGCCCGCGTGGCCCGTAACTGCGGGGCCGACTTCGTCGACATCAAGCATTGCCACGGCTACCTGCTGCACGAGTTCCTGAGCGCCCACACCCGTCCGGGCAAGTTCGGCGGCTCGTTCGAGAACCGCACCCGGATCCTGCGCGACATCATCGCCGGGATCCGTGCCGACGGCAACGCGATCGATCTCGGGGTCCGCCTGAGCCTGTTCGACCTGGTGCCGTTCCGTCCGGACCCGGCCCTGAGCGTGCCCGGCAAGCTCGGCCCCGGCATCCCCGAGGACTTCACCGCCTACCTCCCCTACCGCTACGCCTTCGGGGTGAACCCGGCGCAGCCCACCGAGATCGACCTCACCGAGACCTTCGCGTTCGTGAAGCTCCTCGGCGAACTCGGCGTCAAGATCCTCAACACCACCGCGGGCTCCCCGTACTACAACCCGCACATCCAGCGGCCGGCGGCCTACCCGCCCAGCGACGGCTACCAGCCCGCGCACGAACCGCTCATCGATGTCGCCCGCCAGATCCGCGTCGTCCGCGAGGTCCGCGCCCAGGCCCCCGCCGGGATGATCGTCGTGAGCTCTGGACTGAGCTACGTCCAGGAGTACCTCCCGCACCTCGCCCAGCAGATCCTCCGCACCGGCGGCAGCGACGCCATCGGCGTGGGCCGGGCCGTCCTCAGCTACCCAGCGATGCTGGCGGACGCCGCCAAGAACGGCGCCCTCGAGACGAAGTTCATCTGCCGCACCTTCAGCGACTGCACGACCGCCCCGCGCAACGGGCTCATCTCCGGCTGCTACCCGCTCGACAAGTATTACACCGCCAAGCC
>CAIRWP010000307.1 GCA_903882335.1 uncultured Opitutia bacterium
CGAGCAACATCAGGCCGGCCTCATAGGTCGGTCCGATGAAATAATCGCGTCCCGCCTTCGGGTTGCTGACCTCGGGCAGGGATTGTTCGCGGCGAGCGGCCATCGGTGAACGGGAGGGCGGCGCGCCGGTGGCCCGGCAGGGACCGGCCAGGGCTTAGGCCTGGGAGGTCGGCTCTTCGGGGGCGAACTCCCAGGTGATGCGGTCCTCGATGATTTCGCGCAGGGCGATGTCCTCGAGGGCGAGCTTTTCCAGGGATTCGATGAGCGGGTTGGCGCCGCTGCGGAGCTGCTTCACGCGCTTCGAGACCACGTTGATCAGGATGTTCGGATCAGTGATTTTCTTCCGGGCTTCTTGCAGGTATTCGTCGCGCATGGTGGTTTCCCGACTAGGGAACCGATGAACCTAGGGCAGCCCCCCCTGCTGGCAAGCGCTTTCTGGACCCCCGAAAAATGCCTTTGCCCTGCCATTTTCGCGTGCCTAAAGACCTTTCCATGCAAAACCCGGAGCCTTACGGCGAAGCGATGAAATCCAAGGGGGGGCTCTCCCGCCTCGTCAACGCGCTCCGTTACACTTGGGACGGGCTGAAGGCCGCGGCCAAGCACGAGGAGGCCTTCAAGCAGGAATTGATCGTGGTCGTCCCGCTCTCGGTCGCCGCCTGGTTCATCCCGGTGACGTTACCCGAACGGGCCCTGCTCTTCGCCGTGCTCCAGCTCATCCTGATCGTCGAGCTCATCAACTCGGCCATCGAGGCGAACACCGACCATATCTCCCTGGAACGCCACCCGCTGGCCAAGCGGGCCAAGGACATGGGGAGCGCCGCCGTCTTCCTGACCATCGTGATCGCCCTGGCCGTCTGGGGTACGATCCTTTGGCAGAGGTTCGGGGCCTGAACGTCCGGGCATGAAAAAGCCCGCCGAAGTCGGCGGGCTTGATCGGTCCTGTCAGGTCGCTCAGGCCTTGGTGACGAGGCCGGCCTTGAGGGCCTTGACCGAGACCCACTGGCGCTTGACGCTGCCGTTGGGCTGCAGGACGCGGATGCGCTGGACGTTGGGCCTGAAAGTGCGCTTGGTCTGCTTGACCAGCTGGAAGCCGATGCCGCCGCTCTTCTTGGACTGACCACGGTGAATGATTCGGCGGCCCTTGACGGGGCGCTTGCCGGTGACGCTGCAGATACGGGACATGGTGTTCGAGCTCCTTTGGAAAGTCGGAGCAAAGGACTGCCGGGACGCTTGGCAAGAGGTAAGTGACCCTTTCAACTTCGGCGCAAAGCCCGGTCCAAAGCCGCCAAACCCAGCGAAAACGCGTCCGGATTGGTCAAAAGGCTCAAAACCACGCAAGGAGCGCTCGCGGGCATCCCGTAGAAATAGCCCGGATGGGCCCAGACCCCCTCCTCGACCCCGCGCAGGAGGAAGCGCTCCTCGGCGACCCCGGGAGGCAGGGCCAGGATCGCCGACCAGCCCGCGGGGCGAGGCAGGACGGAGCAGGGCTGGCCGCAGGCGGCGACCCAGGCGCGCAAGGCGGCCTCATTCTGGGCGACGCGGGCCCGGACGGCCGCCCGGAGCGGCTCAGCGCGACGCAGCAGGTCGACCGCCGCCAGTTGCACGGGCGTATTCACGGAAAGGAAGGCGTCGGCGACGTGCTCGAGACGCCGGCCGGCCTCGCGGATGAAATCGGCCGGACCGGCGGTCACGACCCAGCCGAGCTTGAGCTGCGGAGCCAGGGCGACCTTCGATAAGCCACTGAGGACGAGCATCGGCACCTGGGACTCGCCGACCCAAGTCCCCGGGGAGACCGTCCCCTCGGCCGGGTAATCGAGGAAGACCTCGTCGCAGACCAGCGCGAGGCCGTGCTTGAGCGCGAACCCGCGCAACACGTCGCGATCGCGACGGCCGACGAACGCGCCGGTCGGGTTCGACGGGTTGATGCAGAGGATCCCGCGCGTTTGCCGGCCCATCGTGAGCGAGACGCTATCGATGACCCATTCACCCGCGAGCGGGACGAGACGGTAAGGACGCAAGGTCACGCCCTCGAGCGCGGCGATGACCTCGAGCAGCGGGTACGCCGGCTCGGGCACGAGGAGCTCGTCGCCAGGATTGCACAGGAGTTTGAAGACCCAGGCGTAGCCCTCGCTCGTACTGGCGGAGAGGAAGATCCGGTCGAGCGCCACGCGCTGTCCGCGGGCCGCGTAATAATCGGCCACCGCCGTGCGGGCCGCGGGCAGGCCGCGCGGGTCCGGGTCCTGCCGCTGGATGCCATCGCGGCGCAGCAGCGGACCCAGCTCGGCGGCGGACCAGGCGAAGCCCGCGTTCGCCGGATTGGTATCCGCGAGATCGACGAGCGGCAGTCCGGCGGCGAGTCGCTTCTCCTTGGCTTGGCTGAGGGCGTTGGGAGTATCCACAAAGGCGAGCCGCGAGCTGAACATAGGGTAGGTGATGGCGGTTGGCGGTTAGCGGTTAGCGGTTGGGCCGCCAAGCGAACAACCATCCACAAGCCGCCCCCACAAGCAAGGGTTATGAACCCCAGCGGGGACTTATGTCTTGGCGCGCGGCTCGCTCGGTCGAAAGGAGGGAGCCGAAGTCCCGGCAGCCGTAGCGGGCTCGGCGGCACCCTCGCGTCGAGAGGCCCGGAAACGAACAAGCCCTCCGAGGAGACGGCCCGCCTCCTCGGCCCGCCCCAGAAGCGACTCGCAGATACGGGCATCCAGCAGGCCGACCTCCTGCATCACCTCCACCTGGGTGCGCAGCTCGCACAGCGAGCCCCTTGCGATGTAAAGGAATCTCAAGGCGTCCTGATTCGTCCCCCGGCCGGCGCCTTCGGCGATGTTCGACGGAACGGAGATCGCCGCGCGGCGCAGTTGATCGACGAGCGCGAAGTCATTCCGGACTGCCGCGACATTCACGGCTCGATAGACTTCGACCGCGAGGGCCTTGGCGGCCTTCCATGCCGAAAGATCGCGATAGCTGACCACCTTGGGATTCTCTTGGGAATGCATAGGCTCCCCATCATCGGGAAACACCTTCCCGGCGCACGTCCCGCGATCACCTATGATGACCCTAACAAACCTCCCCCACCCCCAGCCCTCGCAATCTCCCCAACCTTCCTTCCCTTGCATCTTCCCAACCGCTAACCGCCAACCGCTAACACCCACTTCGCCTCCCCCTTCTCTCTTGAACCCCTCCCCCTCCCCCTCCAAAGGTATCCCCATGTCCCTGCAAGTCCTGAAGCCCCGTGTCCGCGGGTTCATCTGCATCACCTCCCATCCCGAGGGCTGCGCCGCGCACGTCCGCGAACAGATTGCCCACGTGAAGTCCCGCCCGGTCCTGAAGGATGGCCCGAAGTCCGTCCTGGTGATCGGCGCCTCCACCGGCTACGGCCTCTCCTCCCGCATCGCGGCCGCCTTCGGCTCCGGCGCGGCCACGCTGGGCGTCTTCTTCGAGCGCAACGGCGAAGGCGACAAGCCCGGCTCGCCTGGCTGGTATAACACCGCCGGCTTCCACGCCGAGGCGAAGAAAGCCGGCCTCAAGGCCTTCTCGCTGAACGGCGACGCCTTCTCCGCGGAGCTCAAGGCCCAGGTGATCGCCGACATCAAGGCGAAGATGCCCGGGGGCAAGATCGACCTCGTCGTCTACTCGCTCGCCTCCCCGCGCCGCACCGCGCCCGACGGCGTCACCTACAAGTCCGTCCTCAAGCCGACCGGCGCGCCCTTCCACGCCAAGAACCTCGACACCGACCGGAAGGTCGTGAACGACGTGACCCTCGAGACCGCCTCGGCGGACGACATCGCCCAGACGGTCAAGGTCATGGGCGGCGAGGACTGGGAACTCTGGATGAACGCCCTCGACGGCGCCGGCGTCCTCAAGGAAGGCTGCCAGACGGTCGCCTACTCCTACATCGGTCCGCAGGTGACCTGGCCGATCTACAAGGACGGCACCATCGGCAAGGCCAAGGAGGACCTCGAGCGCGCCGGCCGCAAGATCGACGCCCTGATGAAGCTCCACCGTGGCCGGGCCTTCGTGTCCGTGAACAAGGCCGTCGTCACCCAGGCCAGCTCCGCCATCCCCGTCGTCCCCCTCTACGTCTCTCTGCTGTTCAAGATCATGAAGGCGAAGGGCACCCACGAAGGCTGCATCGAGCAGATCCAGCGCCTCCTCGAGAAGCAGATGTACAACGGCAACGCCCTCGACTTCGACGACCAGGGGCGCGTGCGCATCGACGACTGGGAGATGGCGCCCGACGTGCAGAAGGCGGTCTTCGACGTCTGGCCGCAGGTGACGACCGAGACTTTCGACGGGCACGCCGACTTCGCGGGCTACCAGTCCGACTTCCTCAAGAACTTCGGTTTCGGCGTCGCCGGGATCGACTACGAGGCGCCGACCGAGGTCGAACGCCCCATCGAGGACGCCTAAGGTGACGAAGGTCTTCGCCATCGCGAACCAGAAGGGCGGCGTCGGCAAGACGACCACCGCCGTCAACCTGGCGGCCGGCCTCGCCCGGCTCGGCCTCCCCACCCTGCTCATCGACCTGGACGCCCAGGCCAACGCCACCAGCGCCCTCGGCCTCGAGAAGACGGAAGGCCGCTCGATGTACCGCGTCCTGCACGGCGAGGCCAAGGCCGCCGACATGGTCGTCGCGAC
>CAIRWP010000308.1 GCA_903882335.1 uncultured Opitutia bacterium
ACGCAGGCCTTCAACTGATGCCACACCGCGGCGTAGGACCGGCTGAAGCGCAGCGACCCGTCGCGCACGAGGCTCGAGACATGGCAGCACCCGCCGACTTCGGTGCAGGTGAAGCGCCCCGCCATCAGCTCGGCCTCGGAGACGGCGCGCAGGTCGAAGCGGGCGAAATGGAGGCCGGGGAAGCGCTTGGTGAAGGCGGTGACCGCCGCGCCGAGCTCGGGGGTGGAGAGGTCCGGGCGATGCACGCAACGCGCGCCATGGCCGTAGCTACCGGTGAGATTGAGGGTCACGCAGCGTCCCGCCGGGACGACGTTGTTCAATTCCCGGGAGTGACAACGCTGATAAAGTTCGCCGCGCGAGACCGCGACCTCGTCCAGCCAGATCAGTTCCTCCAAGGTCTGCTCGCCGTCGCCGCGCACGACGACGTCCTGCTTCTGCACCAGCGCCATGATCCGACCGTCGTCCTGCCCCGGGTTGCGGCGCCAGACGACCTCGAACTCCAGCCCCGGGATGAACTTCTGGAGGAGGAAGTCCTCCTTCGCGCCCCGGACAAGCGCCTCCAGCCGGGCCTCGTCGCGCACGAAACGCAGGCCGGAGCCATCCTCGGCCACCTCGGGTTTGAAGACCAAGGGGAAGCCATGGCAGACCGCGAAAGCATCGGCCTCCTTGAGCCGTTCCTCGACCTGGTCCTCCTGTGAGAGCGCCAAGGTCGGGCAGCAGCGGGAGTCGCGCTGGAACGGACGGAGCAGCAGGGATTTGGCGTCACCGACGAAACCCCCGATGCGGCCGAACGCCGGGTTGGCCGAGGCGAAGGCCGTGAGGCTGCGGCACCGGATACTGTGGTAGAGGACGCCCAGCCGCACAGGCAGGTACAGGACCGCCGCGGGCCACAGGGAAGGCTGCAGCAGGTTGCGGACCTTCATCACGAGCTGGCGACGTCCACGCCAGGTCAGGGCCGGCAGCAACCAGTGCGTCGAGAAATAGAGCAGTAGCAGCATCCCGACCACGATCCAGCCAGCGATCCGGTGATACTCGTTGAGCTTCTCGATGATGACCGGACCCCAGCGGAGCCCGATGAGCATCAGGACCGGGGTCCAGACCAACGCGGCCAGGAAGAGCAGCACGCCTAACCGCAGGGGGCTGAGCCGGAGGATGCCGGCGGTGATGAAAGTCGGCACGCGGCTGGCCGGGACGAAGCGCGAGCTGACGACCACGAACATCCCGCGCGGGGTCGAGAACCAGCCCGCCCACTGGTCGAGCTGGTGCGGCTTGAGCAGCCACTTGAGCGGCGCGCGGGTCAGGGCCTGCTTACCGAAGAATCGCCCGATCGAATAGAGCGCGACGTCCCCGATGAAGATGCTGACCGTGCAGGCCATGGCGCCCGACCAGAAGTCGATCAACCCCATGCCGACGAGCAGGCCCGTCGCCAGGCAGGTCGGGTCCTCCGCCACCAGGCAGCAGAGCACGATGATCAGCATCAGGATCCAATAGCGCGCGCCTTGGGCGGTCGGCACGGGCGGGTCGGAGGCGGGCGCCGCGGAGGGCGCGGCCGGCGCCTGCTCGGCGGCGAGCATGAAGGCGTCCAGCTTGGCGGCGGTCGCGGCGACATCGGCGAAGGCGGCGTCGCGACCACCCGGCACCACGTCGAGCTTGGCCTGCGGCACGAGCAGCGCGGTGTAGCGCGCGGTGTCGACGGCCGTCACCCAATCATCCTCGCCGTGCAGCAGGTAGAGCGGCTTGCGCCACTCGCGCAGGGCCTTCTTGGAGTCGGACAGGTCGGTATCGAAGACCGTCTTGGCGTAGTCACGGTCCCACGGCAGGAGGTCGGCCGCGCCGAAGTTCGGCGTCAGGCGCGAGACGCCCCAGAAGAAGGCGCCATGGAAGCCGTAGACGAGTTTGTTGACGAGCGGGTTGCCCATCATCTCGAACTCCTGGGCGCCGGGCGCGGAAACCAGGCTGAGCGAACGCACGCGGCCGGGATAGGCGCGGGTCAGTTCCAACGCGGCGACCCCGCCGAGCCCCTGGCCGACCACATGGTACTCCTTAATCCCGTAATGCTCGACCAAGGCGGCGACCACCGCGGCGTTCGTCTCCATCGAGTGGCTGGGCACATCGCCGGACGAAGTATGGAAACCGGGCAGGAAAGCCTCGATGACCGAGACCCGCGGGTTTTTCGCCAGCGCTTCGCAGAGCCGGCTGCCATGGTCGTCCCACGGCACGCGATGCAGGTAGACCACCACGGTCGGACGGAACCGCGGCAGGGGGCCGAGCTGGGCCTCCGCCTGCTGGCCGTCGACGCCATGGAGATGGGCGCGCAGGGGGATCTTCCGTTCCGTCTGAACCACCTTGTCACCGACCAGGTCAAACGCCGGTACTTGGACCGGGGTGCCTTTGGCGAAACGCTCGATGGAGCTGAAAAAGGGGAACTTCGCCGACAGGACCAGGAGGACTAGGTAAACGAAAATGACCTTCCACTTGCCCGGGATACGACCGAGCATGGTCCGGTGGGAAGGGGAAGATGCCATCCCCGCCCATCAAACGGGCTCAAAGGGGAGGTGCAAGGCGGGAAGCCTCTCCGAAAACCACTGTCAGAGGGATTTATGGCTTCCTTAAGGCGAGCGAGACCCCTTTCTTGGGGGGACGTGCAAGCCACTGGACAGGAACTCCCAGGCCTCCGGGTCGTCGTCGACAAGGTCGTCCACCATCGGGATGCGAACTTCCCGCCGGAGACCCCCCATGCCTTCGTGTATTTCCTGACGATCTCCAACGTTTCCCAGGAGACCGTCCGCCTGCTCGGGCGCAAATGGATCCTCCGCGCGGCCGACGGGTCCGTCGAGGTGATCGAAGGCGATGGCATCGTCGGCGAGACCCCCACCCTGTCCCCCGGCGGGACCTTCTCCTACAACAGCTACCACCTGACGGGCACCGCGCTGACCGCGGAAGGGGCCTTCCACGGAACCACGGCCGACGGCCGGCGGGTCTTCGTGCGGATCCCGGCCTTCGCGATGACCCCTCCCCCCGACCTTTCCTGATGCGACTTACCGACCTCAACTCCGGCCGCGAAATCGGCGCCAACTGCATGCTCGCCGAATTCGGCGGCGTGCGGCTGGTCGTCGACTGCGGCCTCCACCCCAAACTTGACGGCCGCAAGGCCCTGCCGCGGCTGGACAAAATCCAAGGCGGCGTCGACGGGATCATCCTCACGCACTGCCACCTCGACCACCTCGGCTCCCTGCCGTTGCTCGTCCGGCAGCACCCCGGCGCGCGGGTCTACGCCTCGGCCGCGACCACGCTCTTCGTCCGCCGCCTGCTCTCCAACTCGATCCAGGTGATGAAGCGCCAGCGCGAGGAGACCGGCAACGCAGACTACCCGCTCTACGTCGAGCAGGACGTCGAACGCGTCGAGCACGCCCTGGCGGCGGTCCCCCTCGCGAACCCGCGGGTGATCGGCCGCGGCGGCGAGGAGGTCGCCCTCACCTTCCACCTCGCGGGCCACGCGGCCGGCGCGGTCGGCGTGCTCGTCGAGCACCGCAAGCGCAAGCACTTCTTCACGGGCGACGTGCACTTCCAGGCCCAACGGACCGTGGCCGGCGCGGCCTTCCCGCGGACCCCGGTCGACACCCTCGTGATGGAATGCACGCGCGGCGCCACGCCCACGTTGCCGCACGTCACGCGCAAGAAGGAGGAGGATCGCCTGATCAACGCCATCAACCGCGTGGCCGACCGCGGCGGCGACGTGCTGCTCCCGGCCTTCGCCTTCGGGCGCATGCAGGAGATCCTGCTCCTCCTCCAGGACGCCGCCGACGCGGGTGAGCTGGTGGACGTGCCGATCTACTGCTCCGGCCTCGGGATGGACCTGTGCGACTACCTCGACGCGGCGAGCAAGAAGACGAAGCAGGTGAAGTTCAGCCGGCAGGTGCTCCGCGACCTCGGCGTGCAGCCGCTCTCGCGACGCTACGTACAGCCGGGCAAGAACCTCCCCGCGCAGGGCATCTACCTGCTCTCGAGCGGCATGCTCGTCGAGAAGACGCCCGCCTGGCGCATCGCCGCCAACATCCTCGACGACGAGGAGAACGCGGTTTTCTTCGTGGGCTATTGCGATCCGGAAACCCCGGGTGGCGAGCTGATCGGCATGGCGCCCGGCGGGGAATTCAAATTCAAGAGCCTCGACCATGTCTCGACCCTGCGCGCCGAGGTCGAGCGTTTCCACCTCAGCGGCCACGCCGACCGCGATGAGCTGGTCGACTTCGCCCGCGACCTCGCGCCGAAGGACATCGTCCTCACCCACGGCGACCCGCCCGCGCGCGCCTGGATGAAGGAGACGTTGGCCAAACTGATGCCCGCGACGCGCGTCCACGACCCGGAACCGGGCGTCCCGCTGGAACTGTGAGCGTCGTCCCCGTCTCCATCGAGGATTGGCGGGAATTCACCCTCACCCGCGGACCCCGGATGGCCGCGGAGGCTTTCCTGCTGAAGTTGGCGGGCCTCGCCCCGCACGAGCAGCGCGCGGCCCTCTGCGCGTTGCCGAGCGTGCCCGAGCTGACGCGCCGGTTCGAGCAAGCGTGGCCGCGGCGCGACGATGCGCTGGGGGGCGTGCCGTTCCTGACGAAGGACCTGTATTTCCGCGAAGGCCAGCCGACCTTCGCCGGGTCGACGTTCCTCCCCGAGGTCATCGGCCCGGCCAGCCGGAGCTCGACCTTGCCCGACGCGTTCGAGCAGGACGCGGGCGCCATCGAATGCGGGCGCACCCAGCTCAACGAGTTCGCCTTCGGACTGACCGGCGAGAACCCGCACTTCGGCGATTGCCCGCACCCGACCGACCCCGCGTTGCTCGCCGGTGGTTCCTCCTCCGGCTCGGCCTTCGCCGTCGCCCGCGGGCTGGTGCCGTTCGCGCTGGCCACGGACACCGCGGGCTCGATCCGCGTACCCTGCGGCTACTGTGGGGTCTGGGGCTTGCGGCTATCGCCCGACATCCTGCCGGTCGGCGACCTCTTCCCCCTTTCGCCAGGCTATGACACGCCGGGCTGGATCGCCGGTTCCGCCAAGGACCTCGCGCAGGTCTCCGCCGCCGTGCTCGGCGAAGCCCCGCCGGCGGGGGCCGGCCTCTGGGCCGGCGACCTCGGACTGGGGCTCGCACCGTCTGACCTGGCGCCGATGCGCGACCTGGCCTTGCGGGCGGGCGCGCAGGAGAACGCGGCCTCGGCGGAACTCCTGCGGCGGGCGTGCCTCGGCGCGGCCGAGGCCTACCCGGTGCTGGGCGGCTACGCGGCCTCGCGTGTCCATGCGGCGTGGCTGGACCTGCGCCGCGCGGACTACGACCCGGTGGTCTGGGCCCGGCTCGACGCCGGCCGCCGCCGGACCGCCGACGAGCTCAAGGCGGCCGCCGCGGTGCGCCAACGGGTGAGCGAGGCCTTCGAGACCCTGTTCAACCGCCACCACTTCATCGCCCTGCCCGCCACCGCCGGCCCCGCGGTGGGCAAGGCTGCGTGCGACGACGCACACCGTACCCGCCTGCTGGCGCTCAACGCCCCGGGATCGCTCGCCGGACTGCCGGCGATCGCCGCGCCCGCACGCCGCGCGGACGGCCGTACGGTCGGCGTGCAGTTCCTGTTCCGCGACATGGCGAACTTCGGCTGGACGTCCGTGCTCGACCGCCTGGGCTGAGGCTCAGAGCCGCTGCCGGCGCATGTGCGCGGACGGCTGTCCCAGCGCCTCGCGGTACTTCGCCACCGTGCGACGGGCGATCTGCACGCCCCGCTTCCGGAGCTCCGCGGTGATCGCCTCGTCGGCCAGCGGGGTCGCGGGGTTCTCGCGCGCCAGGATATCGGCAATCATCTCCTGGACGCCTTCTTGCGCGACCGTCCCGCCGTCGCTCGTGGCGACCCCGGAGGTGAAGAACCAGCGGAATTCCTTGAGGCCGTGGGGCGTGAGCATCCACTTGTTGGCGGCGGCGCGGCCGACGGTGGTCTCGTGGACACCCATCTCCTTGGCGACGTCCGTCATGGTGAGCGGTTTGAGGCGGGCCGGGCCGTGCTCGAAGAAATCGCCCTGGCGGTCGACGATGATATGGGCCAGCCGCTCGATGGTGCGCTGGCGCTCCTCGATGGCACCGATCAGGAACTTGCCCTGACGCATGCGCTCGAGGATGTACGTCCGCTCCTTGTCACCGAGGGTGTGGCCGGCCAGCATGTCCTTGTAGGCTGGGACCAGGCGGAGTTTCGGGACGTGGCGGTCGTCCATCACGACCTTCCACTTGCCCTCGTCATCGAGCTCAACCGTGGCGTCGGGCGTGACCACGCGGTTGTCGTCGCGGGCGAAACGCCGGGCCGGCACGGTCTCGAGCTTGGCGAGCTCCGACAAGCCCTCGCGGACGCCGTCCATCTCGAGGTCGAGCAGGCGGGCGCATTCCTCGAGTCGGCGCCCCATCATCGGCTCCCAGCAGTCGTTGACCAACCGGGCCGCGGTGGAAAGGCCGCGCCCGCGCTGGCGCAGCTGCGCCAGGAAGCATTCGCGGAGGTCGCGCGCCCCGATGCCGGGCGGGTCGAAGCCCAGCAGCAGGGTGTGCGCGGTGACGACGGCCTCGTAGGGCTGGCCGGAACGTAGCGCGAGCGACGAGAGATCCTCCTCGAGGAACCCGCGCTCGTCCAGCGCGTCGATCAGGAGCCGGAGCGCTTCCTGCACGGCGGGGTCGTCCGAGGCGGTCCGGGCCTGCTCCGCCAGGTGCTCGGCCAAGGAGGCCTCGCCGGTGGCCGACTCCATCAGGTGCCGGCGGCGTTCCTCGTCCTCCTGGGTGTAGCCCTGGGAGCGGATTTCCTCGTAGTAGCTCTCGTCCCAGTCCTCCTTCATCCGCTTGAGGGCGTCGAAATCATCGTCGCCGAGGGCGAGTTCCCGCGGGCCTTCCTCCTCCGCGTCCTCGGCCGGCGTCGGCGCATCAAGGCGCTCGGACGAGACAGGCTCGACTTCCTCGAGGAGGGGGTTCGCGGCCATCTCCTCGCCGATCTCGCGCAACAATTCCGCCGCCGGCACCTGCAGGATGCGCAGGGACTGGCGGAGCTGGGGCGTGAGCACGAGGCCCTGCACCTGCTTCTGGGATTGGTTGATGCCCTGATTGGCCATGGACGACACCTGAATAGAGCAAAGGACCGCTGGTTTGGCAAAGGGTATCCGCGTCCCAATCGGCTTGCCTAAACGACGCCGAGGAACAGCGTAAGACGGCCTTCCCCGAGGCTCTCCCCGCGCATGCGTCACTTTGCCCTTTTCATCGACAACGAGGTCCGTGGTCCGCTCTCCGAATACGAGGTCCAGGACCTGATCTCGGCCGGGACGGCCACGGCGGAAACCCTCTGCGCCCCGGCCGGCTCGACCGCCTGGGAACCGCTCTCGAACCACTTCACCTTCGGCAGCACGCTCAAACTCAACCGCGCCCCGGCCGTCGAACGGACGGCCGAGGAGACCGAGGCCCAGGCCAACCGGCTGGACCCCGAACTACGTCGCAGCCTGCTGATGTACGGCCTCGCCGACGGCGCCACCGTCGACCAGCTCAGCCCCGCCCAGGCGGAGACCGCGCTTGCCGCCCGCATCGCCGACCTCAAACACCGCCGACGGTTGCATCAGTTCTCCGGACTGGCTGCCTTTCTCGTGGCCATGGGGCTCGGCGCCTACCTCGGCCTCGGGGACACGCCGGTCGCCGCGCTGCTCGGGCAAGCCGCCGGCAGCTGGACCAAGGAAGACCCGAAGACGACGGAACAGTCCAAACGCCTCGAGACGGACCTGCGCACCTTCGAAAAGCTCCGCACTGACGCGGCGGCCGCGGTCTTCGCTCCGCCGGTCGGAGGCACGCCCGCCCGCCCGGTCTTCGCCGCCCGCCTACGGGTCGCGGACACCAGCCGCTACAACGTGACCGGGGGTGTCGACACCGCCCCGCTCGCCGCCCTCGTCGACAAATGGAAGGTGAAGCTCGATCCGACGACGCGCCTCTTCCTGCTGCCCGCGGCCATCCCGCCCGAACAGGCCGCGAAGGTCGCCGAGCAATCGCGCGTGCTCGACGTCATCCTCTCCCCGCTGATGGACGACGCCGGCTTCGAGAGCCTGCGTCTGGAAACTATCCGCAACTTCCCCGACCTACCCAGCGTCCCCGAATCCGCCCGCCTGAAGACCGAGGTGGACAACATGAAGCTGGCGGACCTCAGCGGCATGATCGAACGCGTCGAGTTCCGCGCCCGCGCCTGCGAGCAGGAGGGCACCAGCGCGAACCTGGTCGGCAGCCGCGCCCAGCAAGCCTCCGTCCTGCGCGAGTGGGCGCCCAAACTGCGGGGTTTCGCCGGCCAGCTGCGCGAGTTGCGGAGCCGCCTCCAGATCAACGTCAACCCGGCCGCGCGCGGCAAGCTTTGGAGCGAATTCAACGCCGGCCCCGGGGCCGAACTGGCCGCCTGGGTGCTCGGCGCCAACGCCAAGGAGCTCAAGCTCAACGACCAAGGGACCTTCGCCATCGCGGACACCGCCAAACTCGAAGCGGACGTGGCGCCGGGCCGGCTGCTCGCCACAACCCAGATCAACAACGACACGGTGTACCTGGCCTGGGGCTCAAAGTTCCTGAATTGCCACGACCTCGCCAGCGTCGAAATCCCGCGGGATCAGCTCCTCGCCCGCGAGGAATACAAGGTCGTCGACAAACCCCTCACCGGGGGACGCCGCTGCGTCGCCAAGGGCCGCGTCGGCGGCCGCGAACTGACCATCGAGCATACTTCCCCCCAATGGCGCTTCCTGACGGTCGCCCGCGAGAAGGACGCCGACAGCGTGGTGCTCGGGGTCGACGCCGCCACCTACGACAAGTTCGCCGTCGGTCAGGTCGTACCGTTCGAGGTCCTCGCTGGCCTGCAGGTGTTCGCCCGCCCGGCCGAATCGGCGACGCCCGCCCCGCTCAGCCTGGCCGAGTGATCGGTCCGCCGCTCAGCGCCGGACCCAGCAGTCGGGCTCCGAGCAATCGCCCATCGACGAGGGGCTGAGCCGGGTGACCTTGCCGGTGACGGAGTCGACGACGGCGAGCCAGCCCGTGCTGGCGCTCGCCTGCGTCGCCACGAGGTGACGGCCGTCGGCGCACCAGCTGGCGTGCGAGAGGTTGAGGGCGCTGATCGCCGGTAGCTTGGCGACCGTGCCGGCGCCGAGGTCGATGAGCCCGAGACCGAGCCCGCCCGCCTGGTAGGTGAAGACGATCTGGTTGGGCTGGACGGGATTCCAGCGCGGCTCGGTGCTGTAGCCGTAGCCGGTCGCCACGCGCGTGAGACCGCCGCCGGCGCTGCTGGCGAGGTAGATGCCCGGACGGCCCAGCGGACCGCTGGTGAGCGCGAAGCGGGAACCGTCGGGCGACCAGCAGGGATCGGAGTCGACACCATCCGAGCCCACGACGAGGCGCGGCGATTCGCCGCGCGGGCCGGCGACGAAGATGTCCATGGTGCCCTTGCTCGAGGAGGCGAAGGCGATGCGGCCGTCGGGCCCGCTGCTGGCGCCGCCGAGCGCGCCACGGACGTTCGTGATCACCTTCGAGGCCTCGCCGATACCGTTCGAGGAGAAGATCTCGGGGAAGCCGGTGCGGTAGGACGTGACGAAGAAGACGCGGCTGCCGTCCGCGGACCAGCGGGGGCTGTTCGTGCTGCTCTGGTACTTGGTCAGCTGGAGGACGCGCGAGCGTGCGAGGTTGGTGACGTAGACCTCCTGCTTGCCGCTGTAGCGCGAGACGAACGCGACCTTGGTGCCGGCGTACAGCGGCTTGAGCTGCCAGCGCTTGCCGAGGCCGACGACGATGGCGTCCGCGACCTGCAGGATGAGGTCGTGCTCATTGCGGCCCTCGACGGAGGTCTGGAAGGCGAAGCGCGGATTGTCGCACGCGACGGTCGCGGTGAGCGCGGTGCGGCTGAGGGTGACGCGCAACGAGGAGCCTGCCTGTAGGCTGATGGCGCCATGCACGCCCAAGGCGACGCGGACCTGATCGCCGAAGGTCGCGTCATCCGACACGAGGGTGATGGGGATGATACCCTTGGAGGTGATGCCATCGATGCTTTCATTGACGATGACGCGTTCCTGGGCCGGAGCGGTCAGGGAGAGGCACAGGAAGGAACAAAGGGCGAGCAGGCGCATAACGGGAAGGACGAGGAGGGAAGCGTTCGCAGTTTGACCTAGGTGGGGGCGGGACTTCAATCCTGCTCATGGCACTCGACAAGGATTCCGTCCAGAAGGCGTTGGCCCAGGTCCGCTACCCGGGCTTCAGCCGAGACATCGTCTCCTTCGGCCTGCTCAAGGGCATCGAGGTCTCCCCGGACGGCAAGGTCGCCGTCGGCCTGGCGGTAACCACGGCCGACCCCGAGATCCCGAAGAAGCTCTACGCCGACATCGAGGCCGCCCTGACCGCCCTCGGCGCTCGGCAGCCCGAGATCGCCATCACGGTCACCGTCCCGAAAGGAAGCCCCGCCGCGGGCGCCCCGGCCGGGTCGGTCAAGCTGCCCGCCAACGCCGGGGTCGGCCAGGTGAAGCACATCGTCGCCGTCGCCAGCGGCAAGGGCGGGGTCGGCAAATCCACTTTCGCGGTCAACCTGGCCTGTGCCCTGGCCCGGGCCCTAACCGAGCAGGGACGTCCGAACCGGGTCGGCCTGATGGATTGCGACATCTACGGCCCGTCGGTCCCCCTGATGATCGGGGTGTCTGGCCGGCCCCAGATCGACGGGGATGTCCTGCTTCCCCTCGAGAACTTCGGGGTGAAGGTCATTTCCATGGGTCTCCTGATCGACGAGAACGCCCCGGTGATCTGGCGCGGCCCGATGATCATGAAGACCATCTCGCAGTTCGCCACGAACGTCCGCTGGGGCGAACTCGACGTCCTCCTGATCGACCTCCCCCCGGGGACGGGTGACGCCCAGCTCTCCATCGCCCAGTCCATGGCCTTGAGCGGGGCGGTCATCGTCACGACCCCCCAGACCGCCGCGGTCTTGGTCGCTCTCCGCGGGGCGGCGATGTTCGAGAAGGTCAGCGTGCCGATCCTGGGCGTGGCCGAGAACATGAGTTTCCTGGAGGATGCCGAGGGGCGCCGCCAATACCTCTTCGGCCAAGGCGGCGGCCTCAAGGTCGCCACCGCCCTGAATACCGAACTACTGGGCGAAGTCCCGCTGGATCAAGCAGTTCGCCAAGGGGGCGACCACGGGATCCCGGTGGTCATCAGCCACCCGGAGGGTAATCCCGCCCGGGTGTTCAAGTCGGTCGCCTTGACCGTCCTGAGAAAGCTCGAGACCCAGGCGTAACCTGCCCGTCACCTCGGCTTGCCAGACTAGGGTAATTCACCCAACCTATGTTATCTATAACCGACAGGATGAGCCATATCGATCAGGGAGACCATCAGGATGCCGAATTGGCGGCACGCTCCTCGCTCTACGCCGAATTCCGCGCCGAGCGGGAGGAGATCCTTCGCCATAAGTGGATTGAGTCGGAAAAGGCCGGCCGCGACATCGGTTTCGAGCGCGCGCTGATCGATTGGACGCGTCATCACCGCGCCCGCTGGCGCGCGGAACGTCGCGCCAAGGCCTAAGCCTTGGGTGACCGCGCCGGCTGGACGACGTACAGGTCGGCCCAGTCATCATACAACGATCGGCCCCGCTTATCCGTCAGGATGGGGAGGTAGAAAAGCGACGAGCCGAGCAGGCCGATTTTGAGATCCCACATCCAGAGGATCTGCTTGGTCGCCGCCCATTGCCAGACCTTGCCGGGGCGCGGAGCCCCGAGGGTGCGCGCATCGATCAAGGATAGGCCGCAGAGCCGCTGGCCCAACGTGCCCCCGAGGTAAAGCGCGGGCACGGCCAGCGCGGCGATGACCGCGGGCGGGATCAGGAAAATCGCGATATTCGACAGGGAGCCGACTTCGGGTTGGTGCCCGGCCAAGACCCCGATCGCCCGGGCCAAGGAGAGGGAGAGCGCCAGGTCCATGCCGTGCGCGAGGAGCCGGAGCCACTTGGAGGCGGGCTGCAGGACGAGCGGGGCGGGCGTAGCTTCCATCGGGGCAGACTGCCGTACCCGGCACACCTGGGCAATAAAAAGGCCGCCCTGCGGGCGGCCTTTTCGGGTCAGAGGAAGCGGAAGCTTAGCCCTTAATCTCCTTGTGCAGCGAGTGGCGGCGCAGGGAGGGGTTGTACTTCTTCTTTTCGACCTTCTCCTGGGAGAGCTTCTTGTTGCGGGTGGTCATGTAGCGGGAAGGATTCTTACCTTCCTTGCGGGCTTCAGTGCACTCGATGATGACGATTTCGCGGGCCATGGTTCAGATTGGGTTTAGAGGTTGAGGATTGGGAGGGGGAGACGGGGGGAGCAAGCCCGAAAAACAAGCCGGGCGGCCAATGGCCGCCCGGTTCGAGCAAAAAGGCCTGGAATCAGCCCCACAACCGCTTCTTGTGGCGATTGTTCTTCGAGCGCTTGCGGCGCTTGTGCTTGTTCATCTTCAGACGACGCTTCTTCTTGAGGCTTCCCATGGTGTGGTGATGGCTCGCATCTAGGAGAGCCTCCGCGGGACAGTAAAGCCGAAACTAGACCGAAATGCGGGTATCGGCCAACCAAGCGGACGGCCCCCAAGCCGCCCTTAAAGTGCCCATAATCACAGAAGAATCGAGTCCATCGGGGACCCATGCGTAACAGGCACTGCCGCTGCCGGTCAGTCGGAAAACCAAACCCTGTCGATCGCGCAACCACCGGAGGGCGGTCGGTAAGGCGAGGTGTTTCGCGAACACGGCGGCCGCCAAGTCGTTGCCGAGCTCACCGGGATCGGCGGAGGGCGAGGCTACCCAAGCCGTGAGGCGGGCTTCGGCCTCCGACGACGCCTGGTAGCGGCCCGACTTGGCCAAGCCCGCGTAGGCTTCGGGCGTGGGGATACCAAAGGGCGGCTTGATGATTAACACCCGGCGTCCGTTCAAGACGGCGGCGGCAGACGACGGCAGGGAATCGAGGCGCTCTCCCCTGCCCCGCATGACCTTGAGCCCGCTGCGCACGAAATAAGGACAGTCCGAACCCACCTCGGCGGCAAACCGCTCCAGCGCCTCGGCCCCGAGCGGGGCCGGCGAAGCCTGATCGAGCAGGCGCAGGGCCGCGGCGGCGTCGGAGCTCCCGCCCCCCAGCCCGGCGCCATGCGGGATACGTTTTGTCAGGCGGAAGGCGCCGCGGGCGCAGTCCGGACGGTGGCGGGCGTAGACCTCCGCGGCCCGCAGGACGAGGTTCGTGCCGTCGGCCGGGACCGTCGGGTCATCGCACGTCAACGCGAAGGCCGGCCCGGGCGTGAACTCCAGGGCATCAGCGAGTTCCACGCCGGCCACGAGGCTGACGAGCTCATGGAAACCATCCGCGCGCCGGCCGGTGACGGCCAACGAGAGGTTGAGCTTCGCATGCGCGGCGGTGGCGAACACGCGAGCAGGATGGTGGCCGCGCCCCGCGGAGGCGAGGCGATTTGAACCGCTCAGGACCGCGGGTGCGCCTTGCGATGGACGTCCCGCAGCCGCGCGACCGAGAGGTGCGTGTAGATCTGCGTGGTCGAGAGCGACGCATGGCCGAGCTGCTCCTGGACGAGCCGGAGGTCCGCCCCGTTGGACAGCAGGTGCGTCGCGCAGGCATGCCGTAGCTTGTGCGGGGTGAGGTCCGCCGGCAGGCCCGCCAAGGCGAGTTTCTTCTTCAGCATCAGCTGGACCGCACGCGCATGGAGCGGACCACCGCGGGCGGCGAGCAGGAGCGGGGCGCCACGCGCCGGGGCGCCGCGCAGGTCGAGGTAGGCCTTGACCGCGGCCACCGCGGTGTCGCCGACCGGTACGACGCGTTCCTTGGAGCCCTTGCCGAGCACGCGCACCAAGCCGGTGCCGAGGTCGAGGTCGCCCCCCGTGAGGCCGCACAGTTCGGACACGCGCAAGCCACCGCCATAAAGCAACTCGAGGATCGCCTGGTCGCGGGCGCGCCGCACCGGCGTCTCATCGGCCGCCTCGGTGGCGTCGGCGTCCAGCAAGGTGTCGGTCTGGGCCTCGGTGAGGAATTTCGGCAGCGACCGGGGCAGCTTCGGCAGGATCAGGCCCGCCGCCGGCGTCGACGTGATGCCGCCGCGCTCCCGGAGGTCGGCCAGGAAAGCGCGGAGCGCGGAGACCTGGTTATGCACGGAACGTCGGTCATGGGTATTCTGTCGCTCGATAACGAAGTCGCGGAGATGCCGGGCGGTGAGCTTCGCCCAATCGCCGTCCCAGCCCCCGTTGGCCTGCATCCACCAGGCGAACCCCTTCAGCGAGCGCCCGTAGGTCAGGCAGGTGCGCAGGGCGAGGCGACGGCCCGCCAGCTGACGCTGGAGGAAAGCCGAGACCAAGGCCGAACCCGGCCAGTCGCTGGGATCCCCGTCGTCCGCGGACTGGACGGGGCGACGCTTCACGCGTGCGGCTTCTTGCCGTGCTCGGCGCGAACCGTGATGCCGATGCCGCCGCGCACCCCGAAGGCGCCGACGACCTCGCACCAGACCGGGTCCAAGGCCCCGACGAGGTCGTCGAGGATCTTATTGGAAAGGTGCTCGTGGAACATGCCCTGCTGGCGGTAGCTCCAGAAATAGAGTTTCAGGGACTTGGACTCGACGATGCGCGGGCCCGGGATGTAGCGGATGGTGATCTTCGCGAAGTCCGGCTGGCCGGTCGCGGGACAGAGGCAGGTGAACTCATCCGTGGTCAATTCCACGGTGTAGTGCCGGCCGATGTTGCGGTTCGGGAAAGTTTCCAGCGTCTGCTGGGGCTTGTTCTGGGTATTCCCGAGGTGGGAGAGCCCGGTGAGGTCCTGAGGCTGAGTGGCCATGAGGAAAGCCAATCGACCTCGACGAAAGAGACAAGCGGAGAAAGCCTTTCCCCACCGCGGAGCCCGAAACCGGCTTGCCTCAGGGCGGGGGGGCGGTTGCCTTGCACTCACCCACGCGTGCATGGAACCCAGGGCCATCGCCATCCTCGGGGCCACCGGCTCCATCGGCACGACGACCCTCCAAGTTGTCCGGGCCCATCCGACCCTCCTGCGAGTCGCCGGTCTGGCCGCGCATAAGCGCTGGCGCGACCTCGTTGGTCCCGTCCGCGAATTCAAGGTGGGGACCATCGCCTTAGCCGACCCCGCGGCCGCCGCCGCCGCCCGGGCCTCGGGTGAGTTCCCCGCCGGCACGCGCATCCTGGAAGGCGAAGCGGGCCTCTCGGAGGTCGCCTGCCTACCAGAGGTGACGATGGTCGTCTCAGCCGTGGTCGGGACCGCCGGACTCGCCCCCACGCTCGCCGCGCTCGAGGCCCGTAAGGACGTGGCCCTCGCCAGCAAGGAACTCCTCGTGCTCGCCGGTAAGTTCGTGACCGCCACCGCGCGCCGCACAGGTGCCCAGCTGCTGCCGGTCGACAGCGAGCACAACGCCATCTTCCAGCTGCTGCGCGACAAGCCCGCCGCCGATATCGATCGGCTGGTACTGACGGCCTCGGGCGGAGCCTTCCGCGACACGCCCCCGGACCGCCTCGGCGCGGTCACGCTCGCGCAGGCGCTCAAGCACCCGAACTGGGATATGGGCCCGAAGGTGACGATCGATTCGGCCACGATGGCCAACAAGGGGCTCGAGCTCATCGAGGCGCGCTGGCTCTTCGACCTACCGATCGACCGGATTGACGTGGTCGTGCACCCGCAGAGCATCATCCATTCGATGGTCACGCTGACGGACGGCAGCCTGCAGGCTTTGCTGTCGCCCCCGTCCATGGCGTACCCGATCCAGGACTGCCTGCTCTACCCGCGCCGGCTGCCCTGCCCCGCCCCGCGGCTGGACCTCTCGGTGGCGCTGACGCTCTCGATGAGCCCGCCGGACCCGGCGCGCTACCCCTGTCTGGGCCTGGCCCGCGCCGCCGCGCGGACGGGCGGGACGGCCCCGGCCATCTTCAACGCTGCCAACGAGGTCGCGGTCGCCACCTTCGTCGAAGGGCGCCTGGGCTTCACCGGGATCGCCGAGCTCGTGGCCGCGACCCTCGCCGCCTGCCCGTCCGCCGAACCGACGTCCTTGGCCGAGGTGCTGGCAGCCGATGCCGCCGCCCGCCAAGCCGCTTCCAGGCTCGCCCCCGGGCTGGCCCGCTGAAATAAACGCCCTTCCCTTTCATGGATAATTTCTCCGTTTCCGACCTCCTGGGCAGCCTCCGCGGCATCCTCCTGGTGGCGATCTTCTTCGGTGGTTCGATCTTCGTCCACGAGCTCGGCCACTTCCTCGCCGCCCGCAAGCGCGGCCTGAAGGTCGAGCGCTTCTCCATCGGCTTCGGCCCGCGCCTCTTCGGCTGGACCGGCAAGGACGGCGTCGACTACCGCGTGTCGCTCATCCCGCTCGGCGGCTATGTGGCCCTGCCGCAGCTGGCCGACATGCAGGGCATCGAGGGCGAGAACAGCGACGACGCCGAGGCCCTGCCCAAGATCTCCTACGCCGACAAGATGATCGTCTCGGTGATGGGCGCGGTCTTCAACGTGATCTTCGCCTTCGTGCTGGCCACCATCCTCTGGTTCACCGGCATGCCCGTGGCGGAAGGCAACGGCAGCACCGTCGTCGGGCACGTCCCCGAGCAGATCGTGACCGGCTCCGCCCACCTCGCCGAGCTCGGTCTCGGCCAGACCATCCCCGGCCCCGCGTTCACCGCCGGCATCCGCAGCGGCGACAAGATCGTCGCGATCGACGGCCAGCCCGTCTCCACCTTTGCCCAGGTCATGGAGGCCATCATGCTGGGCAACCGCCGCGACGCCCAGGACCGTCCGACCGCCACTTTCACGGTGGAACGCGGCGGCCAGACCCTCGAGATCATCGTCAACCCGGCCCGCCTCGAACTCAACGCCCGCAGCGGGGACCGCATCCGCGTGGCCGGGATCCAGGCCCGCGCCAAGGTCGTGCTCGACGAGCCGGCCCCCGACTCGCCGGCCGCCAAGGCGGGCCTGCGCAAGGGCGACCGTGTCCTCGCCGTCGACGGCCAGGCGGTCAATAATTCATCGGAGTTCCGCGAACTCCTCCGCAAAGGCGGGGCGATCGAGCACCAACTCAAGGTCGAGCGCGCCGACAGCTCGACCACCACCCTGCCGGTGACGCCGCGCATCAACACGACCGTGAACCCGGTGAGCGTCATCGCCTACGGCGAGGAAGGCCATCGTCACTCGCTCATCGTCGTCCCGGTGACCAAGGACCTGCTCTCGCGTGACCCCGCTGCCCAGCGCGACCAGCTGATGGTCCTCGGCGTCTCACCCGAAGATCCCGCCCTCGCCGAGGCCCTCCGCATCGGCACCATCGTCGATAAGGTCGACGGCAAGGAATTCGCCGCGATCCGCTCCCTTGAGGACCTGGACCGGGTCGGCGCCGGCGCCCCGCGCGAGCTCACGCTGTATTGGAAGCGCGCCAACGGCGACAGCGGCAACCTCACCCTCGCCCAGGCCTCCGTCCGCCGCGGCAAGCCCGTGGAGGTCGCCCAGATCGGCGTCGCGTTCCTCAGCCGGCCAGACATCTATAAGCGGAATCCCTTCGAGACCTGCGCGGACATCGTCCGCTCGACGTTCACGACGTTGCGCCGCCTCTTCGACCGGAACTCGGACATCAAGGTGAACCAGCTGGCCTCGGTGATCTCGATCACCAAGACCTACTACAATATCTCGGAGGACATCACGCGCGTCCTATTCTTCACGGTCCTGATCAACCTCAACCTGGCCATCCTCAACCTGCTGCCCATCCCCGTCCTCGACGGCGGGCACATGCTGATCGCGACCATCCAGCGCTACACCAACAACGCCATCAAGGCCTCGGCGGTGATCATCCTCCAGTACACCTTCATGGCGCTGCTCTTCGGGCTCATGGCTTACATCATCCTGAATGACGTCCGGCGCTGCTCGGGCGACAGCGAGATGCAGCTCCGCCAGCAGATCCTCGAACGCCACGTCTACAAGCCGGCGGAATATCGGAAATAAGGGGATGGGAGGGGTTGGCGGTTAGCGGATAGCGGTTGGGGAAATACAAAATCGGGCTAGGGCGAGGGCTGGGGCTGGGGCTGGGAGAGAATTTAGGGACAGGGTCAGTAAGCAGGGGGAAGGATTACAGGCTAAGCCCACCCTCCCTGCTACCCTCCGTACTCTGCACTCAGTACTCTGTACTCCGTAATCGATTCAGCACTCCGTGCGCTCCCCCTGCCACTGCAACCGTCTCTCTCTTCCCCTGTCCCTGCCCCTGACCCTGTCCCTAAATTCTCTCCCAACCGCTTACCCCCAACCGCTAACCGCTAAAACTCCATTCTTCTCGTCCCGGGGAACTGTTTGCACCAACCTCCTGTCCTCCCTCCATGGACCTCCCGAATTCCTCCTCGCGCCGCTCCTTCCTGGGCTCCGCCGCGGCCGCCATCGCCGCCCTGAGCGTACCGGCCGCCCTCTCCGCCGCCGATGCCGCAAAGGCCGAAGCGAAAGCCCTGCCTCGCAAGAAGATCACCGACCCTTACATCTACAAGTTCGCCATCGGTAAGTTCGAGGCCTGGTCCATCAGCGACGGCTACGGCACGTTTAAGAACTGCGTCACGAAGAAGATGTTCCCG
>CAIRWP010000309.1 GCA_903882335.1 uncultured Opitutia bacterium
GAGGCGCTGCCAGATCTCCTCGCACACGTGCGGGGCGAACGGGGCGGCGAGGCGCACGAAGTCCTCGACGGTCGCGCGGCGCAGGGCCGGCGACTTCTCGGCGACGTTCATCAGGATCATCATCTGCGAGATGGCGGTGTTGAACTGCAGGGTCTCGATATCCTTCTCCACCTTCTGGATGGTACGGTGGAGTTCGCGGACGAGCTCCTCGGATTCCGCGCCGTCCGCGCTGATCTTGGCGGAGGCCGTCCCGGTGTTCTCGTCGATGGCCAGGCGCCAGAGGCGCCGGAGGAAGCGGGTGATGCCGATGATGCCGTCGGAGTTCCAGGGCTTGGAGGCCTCGAGCGGTCCGAGGAACATCAGGTACATGCGCAGGGCGTCGGCGCCGTGGTCCTTCACGATGGAGTCCGGATTCACGACGTTGCCGCGGCTCTTGGACATTTTCTCGCCATCCTCGCCCATGATGAGGCCCTGGTGGAAGAGCTTCTTGAAGGGCTCGGCGGTCGGCAGGACGCCGATCTCGTAAAGGAAGCGGTGCCAGAAGCGTGCGTACAGGAGGTGCAGCACGGCATGCTCGGCGCCGCCGATATAGAAGTCGGGGCAGCCCCAGTATTCCAGGTCGGCTTTGGAGGCCAGGGCCTCCGCGTTCTTCGGGTCGATGTAACGGAGGTAGTACCAGCAGGAGCCGGCCCACTGGGGCATCGTGTTGGTCTCGCGCGAAGCCTTGAGCCAGAGGGGCCCGGGCTGCGGCTGGGACTGCGAGACGGTGGCGCCGGAGGCGGCGTCGTACCAGACCTCGGTCCACTCGGGCTCCTTCGACAGCGGGGAGTCGCCGGTCGGGGAGGGTTGGTAGGACTTGACGGTCGGCAGGGTGAGCGGGAGCTGCTTGGAAGTCAGCGGTACGGCGCAGACTTCGACGCCGTTAAGCTGGCAGGTGACGGGCTCCTTGGGCAGGAACTCGCGGACCTCGGAGTCGGCCGGGATCTTGGCGTAGTCCTCGCGGGAGACCCAGAGGAGCGGGAAGGGCTCGCCCCAGTAGCGCTGGCGCGAGAAGAGCCAGTCGCGCAGCTTGAAGTTCACGGCGAGCTTGCCCTGACCCTTGGCGGCGAGGTCGGCGGTGATCCGCTTCTTCGTCTCGCTGGCGGAAAGGCCGTCGAACGGGCCGGAGTTCACCATCGGGCCATCCTCGGTCCAAGCCTTCTCGTTGACGTCGATCGCTTCCTTCGAGCCGACGACCTGGATGATGGGCAGCTTGAACTCCTTGGCGAATTCCCAGTCGCGTTCGTCGTGCGCGGGCACGGCCATGATCGCGCCGGTACCGTAGGTGATGAGCACGTAGTCGGCCGTCCACACGGGGATCTTGGCGCCGTTGACGGGATTGAGGGCGTAGGCGCCGGTGAACACGCCGGTCTTCTTCTTGTCGGCGAGGTCGGTACGCTCGAGGTCGCTCTTGTTGCGGACCGCGGCGACGTAGGCCTCGACGGCGACCTGCTGGGCGGGGGTCGTGATCTTGCCGAGCAGCGGGTGCTCGGGCGCGATGACCATGTAAGTCGCGCCGAAGAGGGTGTCGGGGCGGGTCGTGAAGACCGTCAGCGTGTCGCCATGCCCGTCGAGCTTGAAGGTGACCTCGGCGCCTTCGGACTTGCCGATCCAGTTCTTCTGGAGGCGCTTGGTGGAATCGGGCCAGTCGACATGGTCGAGGCCTTCGATGAGCTTGTCGGCGTAGGCCGTGATGCGCAGGACCCACTGGCGGATCGGGCGACGCTCCACCGGGTGGTTGCCGCGGTCGGAGCGGGGACCTTCGGGGGTGTTGAGCACCTCCTCGTTGGCGAGGACGGTACCCAGCGCGGGGCAGAACCAGACCGGCTTCTCGGAAACGTAGGCCAGGCCGTGGCGGAAGAGCTTGAGGAAGATCCACTGCGTCCAGCGGAAGTAGTTCTCGTCCGTCGTGGAGAGCTCGCGGTCCCAGTCGATCGCGAAGCCGAGCATCTGCAGCTGCCGGCGGAAGTTGTCGATATTGCGCTTGGTCTGGACGGCCGGGTGTTCGCCGGTGGCGATGGCGTGCTGTTCGGCGGGCAGGCCGAAGGCGTCCCAGCCCATCGGGTGGAGGACGTTGAAGCCGCCGGCCTTCTTATAGCGGGCGAGGATGTCGGAAGCGGTGTAGCCTTCCGGGTGGCCGATGTGCAGGCCGGCGCCGGAGGGGTAGGGGAACATGTCCAGGACGTAGTACTTCGGCTTGCCGCACGAAATCGGCTCGGTGCGGAAGGTCGCCTGTTCTTTCCAGACGGCCTGCCATTTGCGTTCGAAGGCCGGGAAATCGTAGTTGCCGGGTTTTGTTTCCGAAGTGTCCATGAAGGCGTGCAGATAGGAGGTTCGGGACGGCGCTGGCAAGGTTTTGGAGCGTCCGGCGACCCTATCCCGCTTGCCTAGGCCCTTCGGCGGGGGTTATCTGCCGTCATGAACGTGCTCGTGGTAGGCGGTGCCGGCTACATCGGCAGCCATTGCGTCCGGCAGGCCGTGGCCGCCGGGCACAAGGTGGCCGTGCTTGACGACTTGTCCTACGGTCATGCTGAGTCGGTCCCGGCCGGAGTGCGGCTCTTCCGTGCTGACATGGGTGACCAGGCGGCGGTCCGCGCCGCCCTCCGCGCGATTGGCGCCGAGGTGGTGATCGACTTCGCGGCGTTCACGAACGTCGGCGAATCCGTCCAGCAGCCGGAGCGTTACCACGAGAACAACGTCGTCCGGACCGAGGGCCTGCTCCAGGCGATGCTCGCGGAGGGCGTCAAGAAACTGGTCTTCTCGAGCACCTGCGCGACCTACGGTGTCCCGGAGCAGATGCCGATGACGGAAGACCTGCCGCAGCGGCCGATCAATCCCTATGGCGCCACGAAGCTGGCGGTCGAGCAGCGCCTGCGCGCACTCGCCGCCACCGAGGGGCTCAGTTTCGCCGCCTTTCGTTATTTCAACGCCGCGGGGGCGTCCGCCGATGCCGCGATCGGGGAGGACCATGCGCCCGAGACGCACCTGATCCCGCTGGCCATCGCCGCTGCCCTCGGCCGTCGCCCGCCGCTCAAGGTCTTCGGTACGGATTACGCTACGCCTGATGGCACCTGCCTGCGCGACTACGTGCACGTCGACGACCTTTCGCGCGCCCACCTCGACGTGCTGGCGAAGCTCAGCCAGCCCGGACAGGCCTTGTTCTATAACCTCGGAACTGGCACGCCGTATTCCGTCAAGGACGTGATTGCCAGCGTCGGGCGCATCCTCGGCCGGCCCGTGCCGCATGAGCTGGCTGACCGCCGCGAAGGCGACCCGCCCGCGCTTTACGCCGATGCTGCCAAGGTCCGCCGGGAGCTCGGCTGGGTCCCGCGTTACGACACGCTCGACAGCATCGTGCAGACGGCATGCAATTGGCACCTCGCCCGACCCAAGGGCTTCGCCTCCTGATCCGATGTCTGAGCAACTCCACCCGCACTGGCGCATCCAGTATATCCGCACCCGCAAGGAGCCGGGCGCCGGCAGTCCGTTCGCGGCCTTGCTCGCGGCCAATGA
>CAIRWP010000310.1 GCA_903882335.1 uncultured Opitutia bacterium
AGGAGCTCGGCGTGACCCTGCTCGGCTTCCCCGCCGCGTGAACGCGCTCGAGACCCTCATCGCGGAGGCCGTAACGCGCCGCCTGGGTGGCGCCGGTCGCGTCACGGCGCTGACGCTCGGCACCGAGGACGCGGACATCACTCTCGAACTCGACGGTCAGCCCGCGCCGGTGAATTTCCGGGCCGAGGGCTTGCGCTGGTCGGCCCAGGGCGGCGACTTCCGGCTCACGTTCGCGGCCGCGCGTTGCTCGCTGCCTTGGCTGCACGCCTTGGTCCAGGCCTGGGCGGAGAAGACCGGCCGGACCGTGACCTTCCCCGACGAGCTGAAGTTCCTGCCGCTCAAACTTTGCCTGCGGCGCGCCGACTGATTCAGCCGTCGAGGAAATCCCACGCCAGCGCGCTCTCGACGATCAGCCAGGCGAGGAGCAGCGCGCCGACGAGCAGCAGCCAGCGGCGGTGCTCGATCCAGAAGCTCGGCTGGTCGTCCGCCGGATCGACGCCGCCGCGACCGGTCAGCAGGAGCCGCAGGCGCACATGCCAGGCCAGGCCGGTCTGGGCGGAGAGGTCCGGGTGGGCGTAGGCGCCCGAGCGGTACTCCTTCCTGCTGAGCAATCTGGCCAGGCGGCGAAACATGCTCCCATCCTACGACCAGTTCCCCACGCTTTACAAGCGGAGCGTCACAGGGTAGCACCTTGAACGTGAAGTCCACCACCCGGTCCCTCCGCGCCCTCAAAGGCGTCCGGCCCATCGTCTGCCTGACGGCCTATGACGCCGTCACGGCCCGCATCGCGGCGGAAGGCGGCGCCGACCTCCTGCTGGTGGGCGACTCGGTCGGCAACACGGTGCTCGGGATGCCGGACACGGTCGGGGTGACGATGGACATGATGATCCATCACACCGCCGCCGTCGCCCGGACCAAACCCGAGGCCTTGATCGTCGGCGACCTGCCCTTCGCCTTGGCGCACGACAACTTCTCCAAGCTCCTCGGGTACGGTCGCCGCTTCCTTCAGGATGGCGGCGCCCAGGCCGTGAAGATCGAAGGCGGCGCCACCCTCGCGCCCGCCATCGCCAAGCTCGTCGACGCCGGCATCCCCGTCATGGGGCATATCGGCCTGCTCCCGCAGCGCGTCCACTCGACCGGCTACCGCCGCCGCGGCCTCACGCCCGAGGATCAGATCCGGTTGCTCGCGGACGCCGTCGCGGTCGCCGAAGCCGGCGCCTTCGCCCTAGTGGTTGAGTGCGTCGACGAGGCCTTCATGCCCGCGATCACGGCCGCCGTCGGCATCCCGACCATCGGCATCGGCTCGGGTAAAGGGTGCGACGGGCAGATCCTCGTGCTGCACGACCTCCTCGGCCTCACGCCCACGCCGCCGCCTTTCGTGCGGCCGGAAGCCAACCTCCACCGGGACGCCGTCGCCGCCGTCCGCCGCTGGGCCCGCAAGGTCCGCGCCCGCAAATCCCGATGAACTGCGTGATCTTCGGGGCCGGGGCCTGGGGCACGGCGATGGCCATCCACCTCGCTCGTCAGGGCCATACCGTGACCTTGGTGCCCCGCCGCCTGGAGCACGCACTCGCCCTGGCGAGCACCCGCGAGAACACGGACTACCTGCCCGGCCAACGGCTCGAGGATTCGATCCAGATCGGCCTCGAACCGCTGCCGGCCTTGATGGACGCCGATCTGGTGTTCCTGGCCTGCCCTTCGAAAGGCCTGCCGGCCTTACTGGAACAGATCGGGCCGGCCGTGCGCGCCTCGTCGACGCGGATGGCGATCTCGCTCTGCAAGGGGCTGGACCAGACCACCCTGCTGCGCCCCAGCGAACTGATGGACCGGGCCTTCGGACCCATCCCCGTCGCCACGCTCAGCGGACCGAGCAACGCGGCCGAGGTCGCGCGCGGCCTGCCGACCGCGCTGGTCTTGGCGGCGGCGAAGGACGATGACGTGCTCCGCTCCGTCCAGGCGGCCGTGAGCGGTCCGACCTTGCGCGCCTATACTTCTTCCGACGTCGCCGGCGTCGAGATCGGCGGCACGCTCAAGAACGTCTACGCGGTCGGGGCCGGGCTCTGCGACGGACTGGACCTCGGCGACAACGCCAAGGCCGCCGTGCTCTCCCGCGCACTGCAGGAGATGATCCGCCTCGGCGTCGCCCTGGGCGGACGCGCGGAAACCTTCCTCGGCCTCGGCGGCGTCGGCGACCTCATGGCGACGGCGCACGGCAGCTGGAGCCGCAACCGCACCTTGGGCGAACAAGTGGCCCGCGACCCCCGGGGCACGCTGGCCGCCCTCGCCCATCGCCGCGAAGCCGTCGAGGGCCATCGCGCCACCGACACGCTCACGCGCCTGGCCAGGCAACGCGGGGTGCAGGCTCCGATCCTCTTCTGCCTCCACGCGATCCTGTACGAAGGCCTGGACCCGCGCGCGGGCGTGACGGCGTTGATGACGCGCGACCTCCGGCCCGAGGCATGAACGCGCCCGGGGTCGAGTCGCGTCCGTCCCCCATCGCCGGTCTCGGGCTCTTCGCCCTTCGTTCCTTCGCGCCCGGCGAACGCGTCGCTCCCTACACCGGAACGACGACCACCGCCCCACCCGACCCCGGCAGGCCGGGCGCGCCGACCTACACCTTGGAGATCACCCCGGGGCTCTGGCTCGACGGGGCCGCCGACTCGAACCCGGCGCGCCACGCCAACCACTCCTGCGAACCAAACGCCGAGCTGGTCTACGTCGGAGCGGAACAGACCGCCTGGTTGACCGCCCTAGGTCCGGTGGCGGTCGGCGAGGAAATCACCTTCGACTACGGCTTCTCGCTGGCGGAAAGCCTCTTCCACCCCTGCCGCTGCGGGGCCGCGGGGTGCGTCGGGAGGATCATCGCCGGACCCTTGCGCGGAGCCCTCCGCCGCCACCTGCGTTTTTCACGTCCAAGGGATTGACCCCCCGCCCCCCGAGGTTCAGTTTCCGCTGGTTCTCCCCCACTCGCTTTCCATGAAAAAAGTCGCCCTCACCGAACTCGACCCCCGCCTGCAGAAGCAGGTCGCCGCCGCCGAGCAGCAGCTGAAGACCAACCCGCAGTATGCCATGGAAATCCTCAACGGCATCCTCGCCCGCAACCCGGGTTGCATCGAGGTACGCCGAAGCCTCCGCCGGGCCCAGAAGACCATCCTCGGCACCAAGAAAGGCCTCTTTGACGGTCTCGTCGGCGGGCTGATGGCCGGCAAGGCCGCCAAGGCCGCCGAGGCCGACCCGGTCGCCGCGATCGCCGCCGCCGAGGAGGTCCTCGCCAAGAAGCCGACGGACGCCGTCGCCAACCGCACCATCGCCCTGGCCGCAGCTAAGCTCGGGTTCTACGAGCTCGCCGCCTTCGCCTACGAGGAACTGGCCGCCGCCGACGCTAAGAACGTCCAGCATCACGTCGACCTAGCCAACGCGTGGATCGCCGGCCATGAGTACGACCACGCCCTGACCGCGGCCGACGCCGGCCTCAAGGCCTTCCCGGGCAACGGCGACCTCCAGGAGGCCGTCCGCAAGGCTTCGGTGAACAAGACGATGAAGAAGGGCAATTGGGAGGACTCCAAGGGCGACTTCCAATCTAAGCTCAAGGACAAGGATGAGGCCCTCCGCCTCGAGCAGGCGGCCCGCACCGTCACCGACGCCGGCACCGCGCTCGAGCAGGCCGCCGCGCTGGCCGAGAAGATCCAGGCCGAGCCCGACAGCCTCGACCTCTACCGCGACATCGTCCGCCAGTTCATCGCCGCCGGCGACCTCGACTCCGCCATCGCCTGGCTCCAGCGCGGCCGCCAGACCACGCTCGGGCGGGCCGACTCCTCCCTCGAGCGCCAGGAGAGCGACCTGATCGTGACCCGCTTTGAGAAGATCTCCAAGACTCTCCGGGAGGCCGTCGCCGCGGGCGAGGCCGCCGCCCAGGCCGGCCTCGACGCCAACGAGAAGGAACTCGGCGAGTACCGCCTCAAGACCGCCGCCAGCCTGGTGGAGCGCTACCCCAACGACTACGCCTTCCGTTACGAGCTCGGCACCCTGCTGCTCGGCGCCCTGCGCATCGAGGAAGCCGTCCAGCAGCTGCAGTACGCGCAGCGCAACCCGAAGTTCCGCCAGCCGGCCCTGCTGGCCATCGGCCGCGCCTTCATCCTCGGCGGCAAGTTCGACCTCGCCGTCGAGCAGCTGAGCTCGGCCAAGGCCGAGATCGCGATGATGAACGACCTCAAGAAGGAGGTCATCTACGAGCTCGGCAACGCTTTCGACCAGATGGGCAAGGCCAAGGAAGCCGTCGACGAGTACAAGATCATCTACATGGCCGACTCCGGCTACCGGGACGTGTCCACGAAGATCAACGCCTTCTACGAAGGCCAGAAGGGCGCTAACGCCTAAGCCGCGCCCGTCGATACCCGACCAGCGGCCGGCCCTGCCCGTCGCGACCTTCCCTCCTGTCCATGGCCCTCACTCCTTTCCGCAGCCACCTCATCGCCGACGTCGGCATCAGCATGGGGGACGAGGGCAAGGGTCGCCTCATCCCTGAGATCGTCCGCGAACTCCAGCTGCTCAGCGGCCGCCGCGACGTGGTCGGCACGGTCCTCAAGGTCAACGGCGGCGCGAACTCCGGCCACACCGTCGCCGGCCTCAAGCTCAACCTGCTCCCCGGCGGCGTCGCCGAACACGACGTGGCCTGCCTCGCGCTTGGCGCCGGCGTCGTCGCCGACCCCCGCAAGGCCCTCTGGGAGGCCCTGCCCCTCGAGAAGATCGGCATCCCGGTCCTCTCGCGCCTGCTCATCGACGAGCGCTGCATGATCAGCGATGTCGCGCACCGCATCCTCGACCTCGCCTGGGAGGACTACCGGGTCAATGTCCTCGGCCACGAGGCCCGCGGCTCCACCGGCCGCGGTATCACTCCGGCCTATGCCGACGAGGTCGGCCAGTTCCAGCTCCATTACTCGGAGTTCCTCGGCGCGAAGGCCGACTACGCGACGCGCCTTTCCGCCCGCCTCGATCGCGCTGCCGCGATCGTGCGCGACGTGTGCAAACTCTCGCCCGAGAAGTGGGCCGGGCTCTTCGCCAAACTCACCGAGGCCGAGCTCCGCGCCAACAAGGGCGCGATCGAGTCCGGCGTCTTCACCGCCGCGGAGTTCGACTTCACCCGCTTCACCGGCCCGACACCCTTCACCTTCGACCACGCCGCGGTGCTCGAGTGCTACTGGCAGGCCGGGGCTGCCCTCGCCCACGCCATCGGGGACGTGCGGGAACGCATCCTCGGCGACCTCGCCGCGGACCGCCGCATCATCGGCGAGTTCGGCCAGGCCTACTGGCTCGACAAGCGCGCCGGCTTCGCCCCGAACGTCACCGCCTCCCACACCTACACGCCGGAATTCTTCCAGTCCGCCGGGATCCCGGTGCAGGCCATCCACACGGTCGGCTGCTGCAAGGCGTACGACACCAAGGTGGGCACGCACGTCTTCCTGACGAAGATGCCGGAGGAGCACCCGCTCCAGCGCGCGCTCGCCAAGCTGGAGTTCGGCACCAGCACCGGCCGCCAGCGCATGGTCGGCTGGTCCGACTTGGTCGAGAAGGCCGACGCCCTCCGCTACGGCGGCTACGACGACCTCGTCCTCAACAAGCTCGACGCCCTCTCGCCCCACGGCGGCTGGCAGGGCGGTGACCTGCTCGTCTGCACCGGCTACCGCGACGCGGCCGGCCAGGTCGTCGCCGGCGTCCCCCGCAACGACGCGGTTCGCCGCACCTTGCGGCCGATCTACGCCACCCTGCCCGGCTGGACCGCCGACATCACCAAGGTCCGCTCCTTCGCCCAGCTCCCCGCCGAAGCCCGCCGGTATGTCGCCTTCACGATGGCCGAGATCGTCCGCCTGGCCGCGCGCGGCGGCTCCCTGCCCTCCCTGCCGAACCTCCGCTACATCGGCGTAGGTCCGGACCCGGACCAGATCATCTCCGACGTCCCCGCGACGGCCGAGCTGATCAAGCAAGCCTGAGCCCCGTCCGCGCATGGGAACGCTGGAGCATACCTTCGCCGTACCGCTGGGCGCGGTGGTCGACGAATCCAAGGTCGACCCCGCCCAGTCGGACCTGCGCATGCTGGCCCGGCAGCTCGGCCGCTGGCTGAACCACAACCTGGACCTGGTCCACCGGGGGACCGCAATCGAATCCAACGACCTCGGACCGATGCTCATCGTCGCCGGCGTGCAGGAGGCGCAGTGGCCGGTCATGCTTGCGCTGGCGCAGACGCAGCGTTGCGCCCTCTACCTCGTGCTCCCTAACGGCCAAGGCCAGCACTTCCTCAAACCGCTCGACGTCCCGCCGGCCTGAGGGCTCAGCCCTTGGCCTCGCGCACCAGCCGGCGCAGGATGGCGGCGGCCTCGTGCCCGTCGGCGCCGAAGCAGAAGTAGACGTCGGACCCCGAGTCGCGGCTGATCCCGACGCCATTGGAGAACTCCATCACGTCGAGGACCTTGCCCAGCTTGAAGTTAAAATTCTTCAGCGCGCCGTCGAAGACCACCCGCGAGGAGGTGAACAGCACGGTGCCGCTGTCGACCTGCATCATCTGATCCTCCGTCTGCCGGGCGACCTGGTAACTACCCGCGCGGTAACGCACCCCGAGGATCGAGCCGGTCGAGCCGACAAGGCCGCCGAAGCTGCGCCGCACGGTGACGCGCTTGTTCTGGATGAGGTCGACACGCCGGGACCAGTAGCAGACCTCGGCGCTACCCAGCACGAGGTCCGTGGCGACCGGCACGAGGTCGCCCCGGGCGACCTGCCAGCCGCGCTCGGCGAGCTCCAGCCGGGCGGCGAGTTCCGGGTGGTCGCGCGGGAGGTCCTGCCCCATCGCCAGGGCGAGCGTCCGGAGGCTGCGCGCCTGCGGCGGGGCGATCAGCTCGCGGCCTTCGTCGCGCTCCACGGCCGCCTGCACGGCCTGACCGAGATGGGCCCGCACGGCCTCCCGGACCAGCGCCGCCACCTCGCCGGCGGGCAAGGGCACCTGCTCCGACAAGGCCGCGATCGACCGGGCCCGCTGGTCGGGCGGCACGTCGCGGGCGAGCGCCGTGGTCAGGCCGGCCCGGAAGTAGGCGGTGAAGGCCGACCGGTGCATGGCCTGGGCCTGGGCGGTATCGTACCCGAAACTCCAGGCGAGCGCGGCGAGGTTCGCCTGCTCCTCGGGAGTGAAGACGCGGTCGGACAGGACGTCGCCCACCATGGCCTGATACCACGCGGCGAGCTCCTTGGCGCAGCGGGTGCGCACGTTCACGCCGGTGTCGGCCTCGATGCGGCGGAGCGCCTCCCCGTCGACGGTCTCGCCGGCGGGCGTGGCGGCCAGCAGATCCCAGAAACGGGCGAGCCCGGCGGTGCGGTGCTCCCGGCCGAACATCCCGTCGAGCAGGTTGGGGGTGTCCGGCACCGGCCGGGGGAACGGCAGCCGGCGCCGCGTCGGCGCGAACTCCGCGAGCCGGCGCCAGGCCGCCATGCCCGGGGCCCAGTAGTGGTCCGTCGGCAGGAACTCGCCGGCGGCCAGCCGGGCCGGGACCTCGGTCGCGGGACAGGTCGCGAACTCGGCGCCGGCGCGGGCGACATGGACGACGAGGACGGACATGAGTAATCTCTTAGAATCCACCCGGACGCAGGCAAGGGCGAAGCCTCAGTCCGCCGCGCAGGCCCGCACCGTCTCGAGGTGCAGCGCGGCGACCTGCGCCAACGTCAGCCCGCCCCAGCGGTAACCGCCCGCGAGCGCGAAGGCGATGGGGATGCCGCGCCCCCGGGCCCAACCGAAGACCAGCGCCTCGCGCCGGCGCACGACCTCCGTCGTCAGTCCTTTCAGCCCGCCGGCCCGCTCATGGACGTCCATCCCGGCGTTGTAGAGCACGCAGCGCACCCCTTCGAGGGATCGGAGCGCCCGCGACACCGCGTCCAGGTAGGCGGCCGGGTCGGTGACCAGTTCGACGTGGTGGCGCGCCGGGGCGGTCGGCTCCCACTGGTCGTAGCCGTTCACGCTCACATCGGCCAGGCGGACTTGCGGGTGCTCTCCGAGGATCTCGAAGGTGCCGCCACCGAAGTGGGCATCGAGATCGAGGATGCCGACCGAGGCGACGTCCCGGAGCGCGCGCAAGGCTCCCAGCGCGAGCCCGTTCAAGGTGCAGAAACCCTCCCCGGCGCCCCGGCGGGCATGGTGCAGGCCGCTGGAGAGGCTGCCGGAACGTCCCGCCCGGAGCGCCTCGGCCACGGCATCGCGCATGCCGCCCGTCGAGGCGAGCAGGCTGCGCCGTAGCGCGGGCGTACGCGGCCCGGTCGGGAGCTCCCCGGGCCCCGCGGCGAAGACCGTCCGCAGGTAGCTGTCCTCGTGGACGGCGCGGAGCTCGGCGCGGGTCGCCGGCGCGGGCGCCACGAGCCGGACAGCCAACGCGGGGTCGGCGACGATCGCCGCGGCGACCTCGGCCGATTTGGTGACGGTCTCGAGCCCGGTCGCGAGGGCGTACTCGTCGCTGTAGTAGATGTTTACTGATGGGGACACGCGGGCAGTCTGCCGGCCCGCCGCCGCGGGTCAAACCGCCGCCCTGTCATAGGCCTAGCGCGCGGTCGGCGGCAGGGCCGCGCGGATCGCCGCCGCGACCTGGGCGCCCAGGAACTCATAGCCGGCGGCCGTGAAGTGCACATCGTTGGGATTCTGGAGGTCGGCCAGTCGCGGGGTGAGGGCGGCGAACAGGTCGTCCGTCGGGATGCCGTGCTTGCGCATGACCTCGGCCGCGAGCGCGTTCTTCTCGACGATCGACCGGGCGGTCTGTTTCTGCGCCGGGTTATCCGGGATCGGCGTGGTGCTGGCCCAGACGAGCTTGGCGCCGGTCTTTTCCAGCCGGGCGACGATCGCCTCCAGCCGCTGCACATAGTCGGCCGCCGGCGTCCCGCGGTCGTGGATGCCGAAATTGAAGTGGATGACGTCCCACTTGCCGCCGCCCAGCCAGACCTCGAGGTTCTTCACGCCCGCCGCCGTCGGGCCGCAATTCGCAGGGGCGCGGTGGACGTTCGCGACGCCGGCGAGGGCCGCCCGGGTCGGCTGGGTATAGCCGCGTGAGACGGAGTCGCCGATGAGGAGGACGCGCGGCAGCTTCGGGTCGTCCTTCACGAAATCCCAGGCGGTCGACTTGCCGGCTACCTTGTCGCGCTTATGCGCCGGCAGGTAGAATCCGTTGCCGAGGTTCTCCTGGAGCACCTTCTCCCAAGCCTGCGCTTCGGGCGGGAGCTGGGCGACCAAGGCGAAGTACTTGGCGTCGATGGTCGCATCCTGCGCGGCTTTCTTCGCGGCGAGCTCCTTCGCCGCGGCCTCCTGCGCGTTCGTCGGCTCCGTCTTGGTCGGTTCGGGGGCGGCGACCGCCCAGGCGGCGGTCAGGCAAAGCAGGGCAAGCAGACGCATGCCGTCATCCTTCCGCGCGGCCATCGTCCCGCAAGCCAGGACTCAGGCGAGGACGCTTCCGCTCAACGCGCGCGCAGCTCGAGCTGCTTCAGGGCCAAACCCCGCTGCGAAGGCACCGTGAGCCGGAGCACCTGCGGACCCGCGGGAAGCTCAACCTCCACGGCCGGGGTGTCGGCCCAGAGGCCCTGCGAATTCGGGACCGCGAGGGTGGCCAACTTCTGTCCGCTGACCGCGAGGTCGATGGACTGGCTGGTGTTGGGCGTGGCCGTGCGGAGGACGATCAGGTACTTGCCGGCACGGGTGACTTCCACCGGAAACTCGGCCCACGTATTCGGGGCGTTCTTCTCGAAATAGACCTGCCGACCGCCGTCGATGCTCTCATGGGACCGTGCCCCGCCGAGCTTGCTGAAACCCGCCGCCGGGAGGGTCGCCGCACCCGCCCCGACGACAACCGGCGCCGGCTTAGCCACCACCGGAGCGGCGGCCTTGGTCGGCGGTTCTTTCTCGGCCTCGGCCGCATTATCGCCCTCGCCGAAGACCACCTTGGCGCGACGCACCTCGGCCATCTGCGCGACCAGCAGGGCCTTCAAGGCCGCTTGGGCGGGGGCCGCCGGGGCGACCGCCGCGCCTAACCAGCGGGTGCGCTCGATCCGCGTGAACTCGGCGGCGCGGGAGCGGGCCGCGACGGCCTGCAGGAAATCCGGGCCGCTCAGGCCGTTGATCCGGGACTTCTCCCAGCCGGCGCCGTAATCGACCTTCCAGATGTTGCCAGGCTGCGGTTGGGTCTCGGGGAACGCCGTCTTGAACGCCACACAGGCGTGCCCGGGCTGCGCCACGCCGACGGCGGGGAGACCGAAAGCCTGGCAGACCATGACGCCCCACGAGGAACGCGGGCCGCACTTGCCGCCGCCATCGAGCACATCCTTGTAATCGCCATAGGGGTGCGGGGAGTTGCCATACTTCACCTCGCTCACGGTCTTCACCACCATCTCCTTGGCGCGCAGGTCCGGGCGCCACGTGTTCACCATCCGACGCGTCCACGCGAGGTCGGCGTCGGAGGCGGGCGAGGAGACGACCTGCATGTATTCCCAGACGGAGTGTCGCTCGAAGCTCGGGTAAAGTTCCTTCGCCAGGTAGGCCTGCTTGAAATGCTGGTAGCGTCCGAGCGGATCCGGCGGCGGGACCTGCTGCCCGGCGCCATGGTTGCCTTCACCCGGCGGCAGGAGAGCCGTCGCCATCGCCAAACGTAGCGGCACGCCGCGGCGCGAGTCCGGGTCCGCCTGCCAAAGCCGCGCCCAGCGGGCCAACGTCTCGGTCTTGACCGACCACTTATCCTCATCGCGCTGGTTCAAGCCCAGCGGCGTGGCGGCTTCGAGAAAAAGGTTCAAAGCCGCCGCGTCCTCCCAGAGCCACGCGAGGAAGGCGGCCGGCGATGCCTCCTGCCGGAAAGCCTGCAGCGCGGGGGCGCCGACCTTGCGCAGCAGCTGCTGGCGCGACAAAGCCAGGGCGACGTCCGGCGCGGCATCGAACTTCCGGAGGTCCGCGACGTCGGCGAAGCCGAAGCCGGCGGCGCGCGCGGTCAGCTGCGCCTGCAGCCGGACTTGTTCGGCCACCAGGTCGGGAGGCAAGCCGGCCCCGCCCAACGCGGCGGCCAGCAGGACGAGAAGCAGTGCGAGGGCTTTCATGGTAGGGTTAAGATTTCAGCCGCAACCACAGCCGCCGGAACCGCAGCCGCGGGCGGCGGCCAAGCGTTTCTCGATGGTACGGGAGGTCGGCGTATCGGACAGCCCGCCCAAGGCGGTGCAGCGATGTTCGCGAGGCATGCGTTCGGCGACGGCCTTGGCGGCGTCGACCACCTCGTCGAACGGGATGACCTGATCGAAACCGGCCAGCGCCATGTTCGCGCAGGCGAGCGCGTTGGTCGCGGCGAGCACGTTCTTGCCGAGACAGGGAGCCTCGACGCGGTTGGCGATCGGGTCGCAGATGAGGCCGAGCATGGACTGCAAGGCGAGCGAGGCCGCGGCGCAGGCCTGGGTCGCGGAGCCGCCAGCCAGGTCGACGAGCGCGGCGGCACCCATCGCGGCCGCCGAGCCGCCTTCCGCCTGGCAACCGCCGACCTCGGCGGCGAAGGTCCACCGCGTCGCGATGAAGGCGCCGATGACCCCGCTGGCCAGCAGGGCCTTGGCGGCGGTCTCATCGTCGAGTCCGCGCTCTTCCGCGACAGCGAGCACGATGCCCGGGAGGGCCGCGCAGGCACCGGCGGTCGGCATGGCGACGATGACGCCCATGCTACTCTTCACCTCCATCAGGGCGGTCACGTAGAGGATGGCCCGGTTCAAGGGGTCGGCGGCGATCAAGCGACCGGACCGCATCGCCTGGGCGAAGGCCGGCGATTGGCTGCCAAGGACGCGGTCGGCATAGGTGGTGCCGGCGAGGCCCTGCTCGATGGAACGACGCAGGAGGCGCACCAACCCGACGGCCCGGGCGAGGACTTCGGACTCGGTCAGGCCGCCGCGTTCCTGCTCGTAACGCGCGGCGAGACGCCAGAGGGGCTCGGTCGCGGCTTCCGGGGTCGCCAGCATCTCGGCGCAGCTCCGGTAGGGCACGCGACTGCTCCGCACGGTGGGCACCGGCAGCACCGGACCGAGATGCCAGGCGCGGGCGATCCAGCCCGCCTGACGCCAAGCCGCCAGCGTGGCGGCCGGCAGGAAGCCGCGGCCGTGGACGGCCAGCAGCGAACGCCCGGCGGTGACGAACCAAGCGCTCCCCTCGTGATCGACGCGCAACACCTCCTCGCGGAGGTCGTCGGGCGCCGCCTGCACCTCGAGCAACGTGACGTGCGCGTCGCCGTGGAGCGACACGTCGATGCCGTCGATCTCGACGACTTCCATCATGCCACCGCCGGTCGAGATGGCCCGGAGGAAATGGGTGGCCCGCGCGTTGCGCAGGGTCAGCCGGTAGGTGTTGGGATGCGGGTCGCCGACGTCGACGGTCTCGAAACGGGCCAGCCCCCCGCCCTGCCGGAAAAGCGCGAGGGCATCCGGCAGCCGCTCGTCGTCGGCCTCCCAGCCCATGAGCCCGCCGAAGAGCCCCATGTCGGAGCCTTGGGTATCGTGGGTCGTCGGCAGCGAGCCGGCGCGATCGAACTCGACGAGCACCTCGGCGACCTCGCCGCCCATGAGGTCGCGGGCCAGACGGCCGATGCGCAGGGCCGCCGCGCAATGGGAACTGGACGGACCGCGCATGACGGGTCCGAGGACGTCGTTGAAGATACTTACTTCCATGCGCGGGGGCTCACAGCTCGCAGGCTGGCGAGCTTCCGGGCGGGGTCAAACCACGAACCGCCAGAGGACCGGGCCAACCTACTTGCCGACGCCGCTCAGGGGGTGCTCGGAGACCGCCTGCCAGGCGATTTCCTGTAGCAGGCGGTTAAGTTTCTCGGCCTCCGGAGCCTGGGCCAGCTGGGCGGGGACCGGCAGGCCGACCGGGCTGCGGCGGTAGATCGTCGCGAAGTGGCAGTAGGCGCAGAGCACCCGGATCTGCGGGCCCGGATGGCCGAGCACGTCGGTGAAGAGCTCGTTCTGGGTCTTGATGCCCGGCGCGGCGCCCTGGATCACCTTGGCGCGCAGGGCGAGCACGGCCTCGCCGCACGGCACCACCGCGATCTTGGCCGCGGGGAGTCGGCTGTTCAGCTCGCGGACATGCTGGTCGATCAGTTTGAAGTAAGGGTCGTGCTTGGCGCGTTGCTGCGCGACGGTGATCGCGTCGCGATCGATTGACTTGGGCTTCACCGGCTTGAGCCAGACTTCCGGATCCTCGAACGGCGCCCAGTTCTGCTGGAGGGTGAAGCGCAGCCGGGGATTATGCTCCAGCCCAAGGCGGACGAAGTTTTCGATGCCGGGGTCGGGGAGGAACGTCGGCGCCATCGTGAAGAGGTCGGCCCGGCCAGCGAGGAGCACCGGCTTGGCCTTGTTCCGCTCGGGCGGGAGGTTCCAGTGCTGGATCACCATGGAGCCGCCGATCGAGGAGATCGCGAGCTGCTCATGCCCTTGGATCCCCACGGCCTTCGCCATCTCGGCCACCAGCGGCGGCATCCACACGTGGAAACTGTGCCCGGCCGTGAGGACCTTCAGGCCGACGGGCGGGGGCGCGACGACCTCGCCGCGGGCGACGAGGCAGGCGACCGAGGCGAGGAGGAGGCGAAGCAGCCGCACAGGGAAACGCCGGCTTACTTGTCGCTGCGCCACGGGCCGGCCGGCAGCGCATCGGCGCCGGCGGAGACCACGGAGACCTCGGGGAAGTTGGCCCAGGCGTAGCGCGCGGCCTTCGGCGCCTTCACGTCGGCGGCGGACACGGTCAGCTTCGTGCCCTCGGCCTTGGCCGTGGCGAAAGCCCAGGAGCCATCGGTCTTCTGGACGGCCCAGCCCTTACCTTCGCCCTGCAAAGCGACGGGGCGGTCGTAGGTGACGACCCAGGCGTCGCCCTGGAGTTCGGCCTTGGTCACGCGCGGGGCTTCGCCGACCGCGCGGGTCTTGTAAACGCGCTGCAGGGCGACGGCGGCGAGGCGCTCGCCGATCGGCAGCTTGTCCTTAGGGTGGATGTCCTTCTCCTCCCCGAGGTCGATGTTCACGCTCATCATCGCGCCGGGCACGTGGTCAGCGATCCACTCCATGGATTCGCGGATGACCGGCCAACCACCATCCTCGACGGCGACGGGTTTCTTGGCCATGAAGCGCGGGAGCTGGACGATGATGAAGGGGAACTCGCGACCCCAGGCCTTGTGCCAAGCCTTGATCATGTCTCCGAGGATCCACTTGTAGGCCACGGCCTGACCGGCATTGGACTCGCCCTGATACCACAGGGCGCCCTTGAAGCTGTAACCGACGAGCGGAGCGACCATGCCGTTCCAGTTCATGTGCGGGCCGTTGGACCAGACCGTCTGGGCCTTGGGGTCGGTCTTGGCCTTGGCGACGCGGTCGGCGACACCTTTGTCTTCCTTCTCCTGCCAACCCTTGGCTTCCGGCTGGGCATCGTACATGCCGCGCGGACCCCAGGCTTCGGCGCGGGTGCCGCCGATCGAGGTGTGGA
>CAIRWP010000311.1 GCA_903882335.1 uncultured Opitutia bacterium
ACATGCGCGACCTCACGGGCTCGACCGAGAAGGAGCCATCCGGGCGGGTCTCGCTGCTGACCGACACCGACGGGGACGGGCGGATGGACCGGGCGACCGCCTTCGTCGACCGGGTGGTGATGCCGCGCTCGGTGCTCGCCGTGAACGGCGGGGCGCTGATCGCGGTCCCGCCCGAGCTCATCCTCTGCCGCGACACCCAGGGCACCGGCCGGGCGGACAGCCGCACCGTGGTGGCCTCCGACTTCGGGACGGCGGGCGGACAGCCCGAACACATGGCCAACACGCCGGTGTGGGCGCTGGACAACACCGTCTACGCCGCGGGCTACGGCACCGGCCTGCGCCTCAAGGCGGGAGCCTGGCAGCGCGGTCCCGGCCTGGGCCGCGGCCAGTGGGGCCTGTGCCAGGACGACTTCGGCCGCCTGTTCTTCAATTACAACTCGGACCTGCTCCGCGCGGACCTGTTGCCGGCCCCGGCCTACGCGCGCAACCCGCTCCTGCGCAACGCGGCGGGCCTGAACCATCAGGTGATGATCGACCAGACGGTCTACCCTTCCCACCCGACCCCTGGCGTCAACCGCGGCTACGACCCGAAGACGCTGCGCGCGGATGGCACCCTGGCCAAGGCGACCGCGACGTGCGGCGCCGCCATCTACCGCGGGGACGCCTACCCTGCCGACTACCGCGGCAACGCCTTCGTGCCCGAGCCGTCGGTGAACCTGATCAAGCGTCTGCTACTGACCGAGCAGGACGGCGTGATCAAGGCGACGGATGGCGCCAAGGACCGCGAGTTCCTGACCTCGACCGACGAACGCTTCCGCCCGGTCCAGGTCGTCAACGGTCCCGACGGCTGCCTGTACGTCGTGGATATGTACCGCGGCGTCGTCCAGCACTCCGCCTTCCTCACGCACTACCTGGTCGCCAACATCAAGGCGCGCCAACTGGAGCAACCCGTGAGCCAAGGTCGCATCTGGCGCATCGTGCCCGAAGGCGGCCGCAAGGTGGCCCGGACGACGATCCCGGCCGACGCCGCCGGACGCGTGAAGCTGCTCGCGCATGCCGATGGCTGGGTGCGCGATACCGCCCAGCGCCTGCTGGTGGAAACCGGCGACACCGCCGTCGGCCCCGCCCTGCGGACGCTCGCAACCGACACCCAAGCCCCCGCGCTCGGCCGTCTCCACGCGCTTTGGACGCTGGATGGTCTCGGCCTGGTCGACGCTCCGCTCATCCAGGCGACCCTGCGCGACGTGCACCCGCAGGTGCGCGCGGCCGCCGCCCGCCTCGCCCCGCCCGACACCTTGCCCACCCTCGCAGCGCTCACGCAGGAGACCGACAAGTTGGTGCTCACGCACGTCGCGATGCGTCTCTCGGCGATGAACCAGCCGTCAGCCGATGCGGCGCTGGCCGACCTGCTGACCCGTCACGGTGACGTGGCGTTGCTGCGCGAAGCGGCCCTGACCGGGATCCGCGGACGGGAGACGGCGCTGGCCAAGGCGATCGCAAGCCGTGCCGCCGACGCTCCCGCGCAGGCCGCCCTGGAGTCGCTCGCGACGCTGATCGCGGCCGCCAACAAAGCCGGACCTTTCGAGGAGATGCTCGGCCTCGCGGCGTCGCTCGGCACCAACCGCGACGCCCAAGCCGCGTTACTCCGGGGCCTCGCCTCCGACGGTAACACCGGCAAGGGTAAGAACGCGAAGGCGGCCGCCCCGAAACTGCTCTGGCTGGCCAAGGAGCCCGCCGCGCTTGCCGCGCTGCAAGGCCAGAAAACGCTCGCCGCCGTCACCGCGCGCCTCGCCTGGCCGGGCAAGCCC
>CAIRWP010000312.1 GCA_903882335.1 uncultured Opitutia bacterium
ATAAATGGTTCCCTTGAAGCCCTTTTTTAGCAAATCTGCTCACATGAATGCCGACGCCCCGATCGCCCTGCGTAATCGCCACACCGGCGGCACCGAGGTCGAGCGGGTCTTCGGCGAAGCCTGGCTGAAGCGCATCTACGGCAACCCCTTGGGGAAGCTGTCGCTGCATGCCGTGGTAAAGCGCGCGTTTTTCTCGGATATCTATGGCTTCCTAGCCGACCGCCCGAGCAGCGCCAAACGCGTGATACCGTTCATACGCGATTTCGGCCTCGACCCGTCGGAGTTCGCCGAGGCGGACCCGGCCGCGTACCGGACGTTCAACGAGTTCTTCTACCGTAAGCTCAAGGCGACCGCGCGTCCGATCGACCCGCGACCCGAGATGGCCGTGCTGCCCGCCGATGGCCGTCACCTCGGCTTCCCCGACGCGGGCGCGGTGAAGGGCATCTTCGCGAAAGGCCAGACCTTCGACATCCCGGCGCTCGTCGCGGACCGCGCGCTCGGCGAACGCTACGCCCGCGGCACCGTCGTGTGCTCGCGCCTCTGCCCGGTGGACTACCACCGCTTCCACTTCCCGGTCGCCGGCACGCCGGGCGCGCCGACGCTCACGAACGGCCCGCTCTATTCGGTGAACCCCTTCGCCCTCCGTCGCCACGTCAACTACCTCTGGGAGAACAAACGCCAGCGCGTCACCGTGGATGCCGGCCCGTTCGGCCTGGTGACGATGGTCGCCGTCGGCGCCACCAACGTCGGCTCGATCGTCGAGACCTACGCGGCCGGCCGGCCCGTCGCCAAGGGCGACGAGAAAGGCTATTTCCGCTTCGGCGGCTCGTTCGTCGCGACGCTGTTCGAGCCGGGCCGGATCCAGTTGGAAGCCGACCTCATCGAGGCGGGCGAGACCGCCACCGAGCTCTATGCGAAGATGGGCTCGCCGCTAGGGCGCCTCGCCTAAGCGCTTGCCAACGCCGCGGTCCGGCCAAATCTGGACGGACAGGCACGCTCGGGTGGTGGAATGGCAGACACACCAGATTTAGGTTCTGGCGCCGCAAGGTGTGCGGGTTCGACCCCCGCCCCGAGCACCCTGTGCGCGAGCGGCGACCGCTCGCGCAAGGTGATAGCGGTTGGCGGTTAGCGGTTGGGAGCACACGAACCTGAGACTCTGTTTAGAAAAAGGCCCGGGCGATGGCTTCATACAGAAAATAAAATAGGCGGCGGCGTGATGGCGATAAGGGGCGGGGACGCACACGGTAAGGACACGTGGAAACCCGCCGACGGTCGCGCGTCGTCTTATTCCTGACCCTTTCACTGCTTGCTCCCGGCCCGAGCCCCGGCCCTGGCCCGAGCCCTTTCACTTGCCCCTACCCTCCCAACCCCTACCGTCAGGCTATGTTCGCGTGGCTTCGTTCTCTCTTCGCGCCGAAGACGCCCGCCGTCGACCTCAGCCAGGCGCCGGCGGAGCCGACCCCGTCCGAGCGCGCGCCGTCGACCCGGCCGCCCAACACCAAGCCTTGGATCGGCGTGGATCTCGACGGCACCTTGGCCGAGGCGACGGCTTGGCAGGGGATGGACCACATCGGCCCGCCCGTCGCGCTGATGCTGCGGCGCGTCCGCCTCTGGCTCGAGCAAGGCATGCGCGTGAAGATCGTCACCGCCCGCGCCGGCGACCCGGCAGGACTCGCGGCCACGCAGGCCTGGCTCAAGGCCCAAGGCCTACCGGAACTCGAGGTCACCGACCGGAAGGACTTCGGGATGATTGAGCTCTGGGACGACCGCGCCATCCAGGTCGTCCAGAATACGGGAATCTGCTTCCTCGGTACCTCCTATTTCGCCAGACCCAAGGCCCCGATCCTCTCGGATGAGGTTGCGGAACGCACTTTCATCCTCGTAGGGTCGGAACCCAAGACCCCGCCCGCGGGGCCTCGCCATTCCGCATGAAAGCCTCCCTGAAACTCGAATACTCCCTGCGCGTCCTCTCGCAGCTCGCCCGCAAGAATAAGGGCGGAGCGGTGACCCGCGTCGAGGAGCTCGCCAAGCTCGAGGCCATCCCCCGCAATTACCTGGTCCAGCTGCTCAACGAGCTCCGCGAAGGCGGGCTCGTCGACTCCAAGCGCGGCAAGACCGGCGGCTACCGGCTCGCCAAGGCGCCGGAGGACATCTCGCTGAAGCAGGTCCTTGCCGTGGTCGAACCCGACCTGATCGACACGAAGATCACGCTCAAGGGCGCCTCCGGACCCCAGGTCGCCGCGCTCTGGCGCGAAGTCTCCAAGCGCTTCGACAAGTCCCTCGGCGGCTTCACCGTCGCGCAGCTCGCGCTGACAGAGGCGGGCACCGACTTCGAAATCTGATCGGCGGACGACGCCCGCCCCGTGGACCTGCTCTTCTCCGCCATCGCGGCGGTCATGCTCTACCTGCACAGCCTGCGGGACTTCGCGCGCGAGGTGACCACGCTCGGGGGCGAAAGCCTCCGGGGTATCCTGCGTCGCGCCACGGCCAACCGCTTCACGGGGGCGCTGACCGGCGCCGCGGCCGCCGCGCTCGTGCAATCCTCCTCAGTGGTGAACTTCATCACGATGGGGCTCGCGGAGGAGAAGGCACTCCCGATGCGGGCCGCCTGGACGATCATGATCGGCGCCAACGTGGGCACCACCCTCACCGCCTGGCTGATTGCGGCGAAGTTCGACGGGGTGGGCCCCGTACTGGTCACCCTTGGCGGGCTCTGGTCCCTGGTCGGCCCTCGCCGCTGGCGCACCTACGGGCGGCCGATTTTCCACTTCGGCCTCATCTTCCTCGCGCTCGGGCTCATCAGCTCGACGCTGCTCCCGCTGGCGGATAAGCCCACGGTGCTCGCCTGGCGCGACACGCTCTCGACGCCGGTGCGCGCGCTCGTCTTCGGCGCCGGACTGACGATGCTCGTGCAGTCCTCGTCCGTGGTCGTGGGCCTGACCGTGTTGTCCGTCGCCGGCGGCCTGCTCGACCCCGGGCTCTCGCTCTGGGTGGTGGTCGGGGCGAACCTCGGCACCGGCTGGGTCGCCCTGCTGACCGCCTCCACGCTCGGGCCGTTCGCCCGTCGTCTCGCGCTCTTCAACGCCGGCCTCGACTTGGCTGGCCTCGCGCTCTTCGTTGGCGTCCTCCAGTTCGCGCTACGCCCGCTCCTCGCGCTCGTCGCCGAGCCCGGGCTACAGGTGGCCTTGGTCCACTCGGCCTTCAATCTCTCGGCCTCGCTCCTCGCGCTGCTCATGCTCCC
>CAIRWP010000313.1 GCA_903882335.1 uncultured Opitutia bacterium
CGCCCGTAAGAAGCGCCTGCTGACCCGCCTCTGGGGATCGACGGCGGAAGAACTGATCAAGCCGGGCACGCCCAAGGGTGCGATCATCGACCTGCTCGCTCCTGGGCGCGCCACGCAGGAAGGCACCACGAAGGCGCTCGCAGAGTTCATCAAGCTCGGCCACGCCGTGGTGGTCTCGGGCGTGCTCGACGCGGACGGCGACCCGGTGCTGAACCTGGCGGAGGGCGAACGCGACCCCTTACTGCTAGGCGTGGCATGCGGCGCCGGTTCCAGCGACCTGGCCCTCGACGATTACCGGCAGTTCCCGGCCGCGCTGACGGTGGCGGAATGGGGCTGGAGCGGACAGAAAGGATTGGTCCGCGAGGATTTCGAGGCGCGGCGGCGGGCGATCGAGCCGCGCATCCAGGCCCAAGGCGTCCGGTCCCGCGCGGTCCGTCCAGCCGCGCTCTTCGCGCTGGAGTTCGGCAAGCTACCGCGCGAACGCGACGGCACTTTGTCCATCGCGTTGCCCGAAGGGGCGACGCCGGGGCCGGCGGTGCTGACGGCAAGCGCCGACGCCGGTATCCGCGCGGTGGAGCTGCTCGCGGGCGACCGCGTGGTCTCACGGCGGCCGACGTCCCTCCGCGGCGATGGGCGCGGCGGCGTGCCGTTCTGGCGCCTCCAGGTGCCGGCGCAGTCCGGCAACCTCAAGTTGCGCGTGACCTTCGATCGCCGCGACGCACCCGAGGCCGACGGGACGCTGGCCTTCACGTTACTGCAAGGACGCATCCTGGACGAGTACGCGCCGACCGAACGGCCCGAGGCGCCGATTGCCGAATGGGACGTCGCCCCGGGCGCTACGCGCCGCCTCCGCATCCCGTTGGCGGGCTTGCTCACCGAACCGGGCGACTACTTGGTGGAGCTCCGTCCGACCAAAGGCTGGGCGAAGGTCGGCAAGGTCACCGTGCGGGATGTCGTGGACGGGACGCTGCAGACGTTCGCCGACGAAGGGCTGCTGCAACGGCTCCGGGCCGACGCCGCCTCGCGCGCGACGCAGGGCACGCTGGAGATCGAGCTCACGACCGAGAGCGACGACGACGCGGGCGAGGTCTGGCTGCGCAAGCGCTGAGCGACCCGCCGTTGGGCGATTCGGAATTTACCTCATGAAAGTGCTGAGGTAAACCCGACGTATCCGTGAAGGCAATACGCTGGAGGCATCCCTCCGTGCGCTTAACTTGGGAGGTACGCTCATGCCTACCCCCCGAGCCCACCACCGGCGGCGACGTGCCGGCTTCTCCCTCGTGCTGGCGCTGGTGGTGACGGCCCTCTTGGTGCTGGCGATCCTGACGGCCACCGCCTTCCTGAAGGTGGAATCGGCTTTGGCGACGACCAAGCAAACCGAGAGCCGAGCCCGACTCAACGCCTTGGCCGCCGTCCGGCTGGCGGGCGCGGCGTTGCAGGAGCGCCTCGGTCCCGACACGCGCGTGTCCGCTCCCGCGATAATCTACGACGACCCAGCGGCCTCCTCGGCGACCTTCCCTGGTAGCGACCCGTTCGAGTACCCGATCCTCGGGGTGTGGCGAAGCTGGGAAGGCGGCGACCACGACACCCGGCCAGGCAGCCGCTACGCCGGCCGGCCCCATCGGCCCGACTATGCCGCCAAACGCTCGGCCTTCGACCCGACGGCGGCGATCTCGGGGCGTTTCCTCGGCTGGCTACTGTCGGACCAGATGGGGTACGGGGGCGCCGGCAACGCCGGGCCAGCCGCCACGGGGACCAAGCCCGCCGAACCGCCGCTGGTCTTCGCGACCAAGAGCACCGTACCGCTGGTCGGCCCGGCGACGGACGCCCAAGCGGTCCGTCAGGTGCACGTCAGCCCGATTTCCTTCGTCGACGGCCAACCGGCCGCCCGGACCACCGACGGATCCCGGGGCACTTTCGGTTGGTGGGTGGGCGGCGAGAACCAGAAGGTACGCCTGCTGGGCGCGACCGCCGACGTGGCTCCTTTGAGCGTCCTGGAAAAGGCGCAGCACCTCGGAAGCTTCGGTTCACCTGACCTCGAGGCGATCGGCTATGTCGCCACGGCGGCGGCCATCACGGCATCGTCCCAGGAGCAAGCGATCTCGGCCCCGTCCCTGCAGCTCCTGCCTTCGCCGACGGACACCTCGCGATTGACCCTGGCGCTCAAGCAAGCGACCCCGCGCCCCCTGGCCAAGGCAGGTTTCCATGACGTCAGCGTCCATGCGGAAGGCCTGCTCACGAACACCGCCACCGGCGGTCTCCGCAAGGACCTCTCGCTCTTCACGGAGACCTGGGACTGGGCGAATGCGCTCGACCCCGCCCGGCAGGGCAAGATGCCGCTCTTCCGCCTCAAGCCGGCGAAACTACCCCGGGACGGGGGCGACCCGGACTACGACCTCGCCTTCCGCCGGCCGCTGCCGGACGCGCAGATGCCGGCCGGGATCGGCAACCGCCGCCGCCATGCCTTGATGTACTGGTGGGCCGATTACGGCTCGCTGGGAGGGACCTGGGCCGGCCTCGCCGCGGATGGCGGCACGAACTTCGGGGGCTACGGAGGCCTTTCTTCCTTCCCGCCCATCCGCAGCTGGGCCTACCTCGTCGACTATTGCCTGCATTACCGCAAGTACGTGACGAATCCCGACCCCGCGCTCGGCGGTGTCACCACGATGCTGCCGCCGCAGCCCGTGAACGTGCCCGGCGGCGGTGATCTCTACAGTTATTATGAGCGCGTCCATCGCCACCCGCTGATCGCCCGCATCCAATACGTCTTCGCCTCCGCCGCCGTGGGCGACTCGCCGGCCTTCCTCGCGCAACCGGTCGTCACGCTCTGGAACCCCTTCAACGTCCGCCTCACCGTCCCGGGCTTCCGGGTTTACTGCAAATGGCAGACCCTTCCGATCCGCATCGGGTGCGAAGACGGCGCCGGCTACGCCGTCGCCCAGCCGGTCGGCGCCTACTTCCCAGGCGGGGTCGACCTCGTGGTCGGGGGCGGGACGTCGATCACGCTGGCCCCCGGACAAACCCGGGTGTTCGCCCTCAATGAGGGTACGCCCATCCCTATCCCCGCGGGCAGTGGTGGCGCCTACAACCTCACCCCGGGCTATGTGGCCAGCGGTCGCTCGGGCTGGCGGATGACCTTGCCCGGGAAGCCGACGGGCGCCGGCCTCCTCCGTTACACGCTGATCAAGAACATCGATGGCGTCCTGGCGGCGAGGGACGGCATCTACTACGACTACTACCCGGCTCATTATAAATACTCGCCCGTCCGGCTGAGCTTCGTCGGCACGACCACCGCGCAGTTCCGACAGCTCTATGGTGAGGACGCCCCCTTCCCCTTCCAACAGACCTTGGCGGACGCGGCCACGTCGCCCCGCGCGTTCGGGACCTTCGCCTTCGGCCTGCGGCTCTCCAATGACGGCGTGGCGCAGCATGACGGGCGTACCGGCGTGAAGACCCTCTCGAAGGGCTTCCTCCAGGCTTCGCCCTTCACGACCTACACCGAGCTCGGGCAGAAGTCCGCCGGCGTGCTCACCGCCTATCCGTATGCCTCGGCGAATGTGACCGACCTCCGCACGCTCCCGGTCGCCGGTCAGTTAAGCAAGGAGGGCGACGGGGACGCCTTCTACTCCGCCGCCAACAGCGGCGTGCAGTATGCGGGTGCGCTCAACCCGGTGAACGCGCCCTACGACCTGTATTTCGTACCGATGAGCGGTTTCACGGATTCCAACGGCCCGCAGTCCGACCCGACGAACGACCACGGGGGCTTCATCCTGACCGGCCTCGACCCGACAACCGGCCTGTCGCGGGCCGTCGTCGCCGAGCTCCCCGTGAAGCCGGTGCAATCCCTGCCGGGCCTGCAGGGTTGCGACCTCCGCGCGACCAATCCCGCGCCGCCGTTCCACTATGGGCTGATCGGCAACGCCGACGCCTCCCCGATTCTGCCGCCCGACGACCCCGTCGGTCGCTGGATCGACCAGACGGGGACGCTCCGCAGTCGCGACGAGATCCACCAGGGCTTCCTGCAGTACGACGACAGTTATTGCCTGAACCATGTGCTGTTCGACGATTGGTTCGTCTCCTCCCTGGCTCCGCGGCCCGACGATTGGGCCGCGCTACGCCCGGGCGCCGGCGCGGAGCACACCTGGAATCCGGCGGTGATGAGCAGTTTGCAACGGCGCTGGGCCACCTTCGCGGCGGGGGAGGCGACCCTGCCGAACACGTGCTTCTGGCCGAACGCCGCCGCCTCGACGCTCGATTTGGAAGCGGTCGGCCGCGCGGGTTTCGCCGGCAGCCCCGCGCAACCCGCCGCCTACCAGCGCGTCGCCGCCGCGCTGCGCGTCCCCGGCCAGTTCAACGTCAACAGCACCTCGGTCATCGCCTGGCGGGCCGTGCTCGGCAACCTGCGCACCGGCGCGGCGCCGTTCATCCGGCCAGGCGGCAGCGCCGTCATCACCACCCCAACCGCCAATCCGCTGGCTCGCATGGCAGTGGCGCACGAGGGGCCGGTCACGGGCGGCGGCGCCTCCGCCGCCACCCTCGGCTTCGCCGCGTTGAACGATGCGCAACTCGAACAACTGGCCGTCGAGATCGTCCGGCAGGTGAAGGCCCGTGGCCCGTTCCTCTCGCTCTCCGAGTTCGTCAACCGGCGGCTAGCACCGGCGGAACCGGGGAACCCCCTGGACCCTTCACTGCACGGCGCGTTGGGCAGCGCCCTGAGGGCGCTCGAGCAGGCGGGGGGGACTCTGCATCCGGCGGAGCCCGCTAAAAGGATCGGGAAGACGACGAGCAAGGTCGGCGACCTGGGCGGGCTGGAGCAGACCTTGCCGCTGGGCGACTGGACCGGCACGGCGGCCGGACCGAAGGGCGACTACCTCCACCCCAAGGCGGCGGAAGGCTCCTCGACGTTCGGGCTGCCCGGGTGGCCGCGTCAGGCCGACCTGCTTGCCCGGCTCGCGCCGATCATCAGCGTCCGCGACGAGACTTTTGTCGTCCGGGCCATGGGCAGCGCCCCGGTCGGTAACGGCCAATCCGCCAAGGCCTGGTGCGAAGCCGTCTACCAACGCACCCCCGAGTATGTCGATGGGCGCGTCCCGGCGCACGAGGCTCCGCTCGGCGATGACGCGGCGGCGAGCGCGGCGGGCTCAGCCCGCGTCAATGTCCTCCTGGGCCGCCGCTTCCGCCTGGTGTCGTTCCGCTGGCTTCAAGCCAAGGAGCTATGA
>CAIRWP010000314.1 GCA_903882335.1 uncultured Opitutia bacterium
GCGACGGAGTTCCTCCGCCTCGACGCCTTCGGTGAACTTCCCGAGCGCCTCCGGCTTGGCGGTGAGGAAATCCCAGGTGAGGCTCTTGTTGCGGTTGGCTTTGGCGATCTGTCCGTCGAGCCGGCCGAGGTGCGTGAGCGCCGCAGAGACCGCGGCGGCCTCGGTGGCCTCCAGCGCGCCCAGTGCGGCATAACCGGCGGTCAGGTCGGCCGTCGGCTGCCCCGTCCAGGCTTGCGTCAAGCCCGCGACCATTGCCGGCCAGTTCGTCGACCAAGGCTGGTGGTTGCCGTTGTCGCCCCAGCTCGTCAGCAGGATCCCGCGCGCGCCGTGCGTCCTCGCGGCGGTGATCGCCTCGCGTTGGTTCGTCAGCGCGTTGTCGAGCCGACCCGTGAAGCTCTGCCAGGTGCTCGTGCCCGGGGCCACGAGGTAAGTGCGTCCCAGTTCGCGCAGGCGTCCGCCTTGGGCGTCGAACGGGTGGCCGGCATCGTAGCCCCAGACCACCGGTACCGCGTCGGCCGGCGCGTCCTGCGCCAGCGCCAGGTCCTCGAGCAGGATGTCCCCCCAGAACTGCGGCGTGTGGTCGCGGGCCGTGGATAAGGCGCACAGTTTGCGCAGGTGGTCGAGGTAGACCCGGTGCTTGCCGCACGCGGCGACGGCCGCCTTGCTGAAGCCTTGGCCGAGTTCCCACGGTTCGTCGCCGCCGAGGTTCACCTGGCGGCTGCGGAAGCACGGCAGGTAGTCCGCGAGCAGCGCATCGACGAAAGCGAGCGACGCTTGGTCGGGCCGGAGCGTGCCGGGAAACTCCTTGAACTGCCCGGTCAGCGGGTGAATCCAGCCTTCGGGGCATTCGGCCAGCGCCCGGTAGCGGGGGTGGCGCAACCAGCGCTCCATATGGCCGAAGGTGTTCAGGTTGGGCACCAGCTCGATGCCGACCGCCGCGCAAGCGTCATCCAGCGTCCGGATCTGCGCCGCCGTCAGCGGGGAGGCGTCGCGCCAGGCGTCCTCGTGGCCGGGCCAGGCGAACGTGTGCTCGACGTAGAGCTGCAGCTGGTTGGCGCGGAGCGCATGCAGACCTTCGACCAGGCGCAGCAGCTCCGCCATCGTCGGCACCTTGCCGCGCGAGACGTCGAGCATGAAGCCGCGCACCGGTAGCGCCGGACCGTCGGTCAGCGTGAGGCAGGGCAGGGACGAGGGATCCGCCGTCCAGAGCTGGCGGAGCGTCTGCAGGGCGTAAAGCAGGCCGGTCGCGTCTCCGGCGGTGAGGTCGATGCCGACGGGGGTGATGACCAGCCGATGGCTTTCCGCGCCCACCCGAGGGTCGAGCCGCACGGACCAGCCGGCGGGCGCACCGGAGTCGATCCACGTCTGGGCCTCCGCGAGGGTGCCGGGCAGACTTCGCGGGGTGCTGAGTGCCAACCGTCCTTCCCCGCGGGTGATCTCCCGGGGTGGGAACAGGAGGTCAGGCACGGGGGCGCTCATCTTCAGGAGGTGATAAGCCGCCGCTTCCGTGGGGCAAGCCGCTACGAGGGGCGAAATATCGGTGTTCCCGCTTGGAACTTAAGGCCGAAACCCTACATCTACCCCTTCACACCCCGCATACCCATGGTCCGTTCCACCCTTGGCCTCC
>CAIRWP010000315.1 GCA_903882335.1 uncultured Opitutia bacterium
GTGCGGAAGGCGGTGGCCTGGGCGGACTCGGCGCCGGCCTTGAGGATGCGGGCGAGCTCCTCGCGGTCCTTAATCAGCTCGTCGTAGCGCAGGCGGACCGGGTCGAGGGTGGCGATGACGGCGTCGGCCACGCCCTTCTTAAAGTCGCCGTAGCCCTTGCCGGCGAACTCGGCCTCGAGGGCGGCGACGTCGCGGCCGGTGCAGCCCGCCATGATCGTCAGGAGGTTGCGGATACCCGGCTTGTCGTCGGCGACGCGTACCTCGGCACCCGAGTCGGTGACGGACGACATGACCTTCTTGCGGATCTCGTCGGGGCGGTCGGTGACGTAGACCGTGCCCGCCTGGTTGGGGTCCGACTTCGACATCTTGGCGGTCGGGTCCTGCAGGGACATGATGCGCGAGCCGACCTTGGAGATGAAGGGCGCGGGAAGCTTGAAGGTTTCCGAGTAGCGGTGGTTGAACTTCTCGGCGAGGTCACGCGCGAGCTCCAGGTGCTGCTTCTGGTCGTCGCCCACGGGCACGAGGTCGGCGTTGTAAAGCAGGATGTCCGCGGCCATGAGCACCGGGTAGAAGAGCAGGCCGGCGTCGACCGACTGCTGCTTGCGGGACTTGTCCTTGAACTGGGTCATACGCTCCAGCTGCCCGAGCGGGCAGAGGCAGCCGAGGACCCAGGCCAGTTCGGTGTGGCCGAGCACGTGGGACTGGACGAAGAGCCGGCTCCGGGCCGGGTCCAGACCGCACGCGACATACTGGGCCAGGCAGGAATAGGTGTTCTCGCGGAGCTGGGCCGGCACGGTGGGCACGGTGATCGCGTGCTGGTCCACGATCCCGAAATAGCACTCATGGTCGTCCTGCATCCGACCCCAGTTGAGGACCGCCCCGAGGTAATTACCCAGGTGGAGACGGCCCGTCGGCTGGGCGCAGGTCAGGACCACGGGCTTGGCGGGCTTTTTATCGGTCGTTTCGCTCATTCCGGTTCGCCCAGCGTGGCGGGCGGCCGCCCGGGCATCAAGCGGATTGGGCGAGCGGTGACGCTTGAAATCGGGACCGCACCCGCCTACATAGGTCGGCACCCATCTTTCCCTGCCCATGCTCCTTGCCCAAGCCTCGCCCACCGCCTCCCCTGCCCTGAAGGTCACCGCCGCGCAGGAAGCCAACCTGATTCTCGGCGCCCTCGGCTGGATCGCCGCCGCCGTCCTCGCCGGCTGGATCGCCAAGCGCTTGCTGGGGTGGATCGCGACCAAGTTCGACGCCAGCCCGATCGCCCAGGCGACGGTCACGGCGGTCGGCAAGTCGCTGCAGGTCCTGATCCCGGCCTACACGGTCTTCTGGTTCAACCAGCTCAACCCGGGCCTGATTCCCGACACCTACGACAAAGGCGCGGCCATCGCCATCGAGCTGCTCCTCTCCCTGGCGCACACCACCACGGTCTTCCACCTGGTCTCGATCGCGATCGCCTGGGGGCAGAAGCTGGCCGACCAGACCGAGAACAAGCTCGACGACGTGCTGGTCCCGATGATCTCGACCGTCATCAAGCTCGCCGTCGTGCTCGTCGGCGGCGTCAAGGCCATCTCGATCGTGGACGCCGATACCTCGAAATCGATCCTCGGCCTGCTGGCGGCCGGCGGCATCGGTATCGCCTTCGCCTCCCAGGACACCCTGAAGAACATCTTCGGCGCGGTCATGCTCATCGTGGACCAGCCCTTCACCCTGGGCGACCTGATCAACACCGGCTCCCACGAGGGCCGCGTGGAATCGCTCGGCCTGCGCTCCACCATCCTGGTCCTCGTCGACGGCCAGCGCCTGGCCATCCCGAACAGCGACCTCGCCAACCGCCCGATCGTCAACATCACCCGTCGCGAGTTCATCCGCGCGCAGGACCTGGTACACCTGGAGGTCAACACGCCGACCGAGAAGATTGAGGAGGCCCTCCGCATCATCCGCGAACTGGTGGCCAACCACGAGGGCTCCGACCCGCGCCACCCGCCGCTCGTGCACGTGCACGAGTTCGCCGACTGGGCGGTGAATATCCGCATCATGTACTGGTATTATCCGGCGTCCGCCGCCAAGCAGCTCGAGTTCAACCAAAAGCTCATCCTCGCAGTGTCCGCGCGCCTGCAGAAAGCCGGCATCCGCCTCGCCGCCCAGGGCACCCCCCAGAACTGATTTCCCCATGGCCCTCATCGAAGCGCGGAACCTCCGCAAGACCTACGGCGCCCTCCGCGCCGTCCACGACGTCTCCTTCGCCGTCGAGCGCGGCGAAGTGATCGCCTTCCTCGGACCCAACGGGGCGGGCAAGACCACGACGATGAAGCTCCTCAGCGGTTACCTCCGGGCCGACGCCGGCACCGCGAGCATCGCGGGTCACGACGTGGCCGCGGCCCCCATCGAGGCCAAGCGCCACCTCGGCTACTCGCCGGAAGGCGCGCCCGCCTACGGCGAGATGACCGTGCGCGAGTTCCTCCGCTTCGCGGCCGACCTCCGCGGCCTCGCCGAGCCGGCCGAGCGCGTGCGCGCGACGCTCGACCTCTGCCGCCTGACCGACGTCGCGGCGCAGAACATCGACACCCTTTCCAAGGGCTACCGGATGCGCGTGGGCTTCGCCCAGGCAGTGATCCACGACCCGGCCGCCCTGATCCTCGACGAACCGACGGACGGCCTCGACCCGAACCAGAAACACGAGGTCCGCCGCATCCTCAAGGAGATGGCCAGCCGCAAGGCCGTCATCGTCTCGACCCACCTCCTCGAGGAGGTCGGCGAGCTCTGCACCCGCGTCATCGTCATCGCCAAGGGCGAGCTGCGCTGCGACGAGCCGCGCGACCGCTTCCTCGCGCGTGGCGCCGACCTCAACCAGGTGTTCCGCAGCCTCACCGCCTAAGCCCTCTCCCCATGTCCTCCCCCGCCGAAGCCACCCCCTCCGCCCGCCCCGCCGGTCGCGCCGCGTTCGTCGCCATCGTGCGTCGCGAATTCGCCGGCTACTTCCGGACGCCGCTGGCCTACGTCTTCCTCGCCGTCTTCAACGCCTTCGCCATGTCGCTCGCGTTCTTCGTGGGCAACCTGTACGAGGCCGGCACCGCCAACCTCGACCGCTTCTTCCTCTACCATCCTTGGCTGTGGGCGTTCCTCGCCCCGGCGGCCGGCGCCCGCCTCTGGGCCGAGGAACGCCGCCAAGGCACGCTCGAACTGCTGCTGACGTGGCCGGTCACCGTCTGGCAGGCCGCGCTCGGCAAGTTCCTCGCCGCCTGGCTCTTCCTGGCCTGCGCGCTGTTCGTCACGTTGCCCATCGCCTTCACCGTCGGCTACCTCGGCCGCCCGGACTGGGGCGTGATCGCCTGCGGTTACGTCGGCTCGCTGCTCTGCGCCGGCGCGTGCCTCGGCCTGGCGGCCCTCGCCTCGGCCGTGACGCGCAGCCAGGTCATCGCCTTCGTCACGGGCTTCCTCGCCTGCTTCGTCCTGGTGCTCCTTGGTTACGGCGTCTTCGATGGCCTGCTCGTCGGCGTCCTGTCCGACGAGACGGTCGACGCCGTCCGCCGGCTCGGCCTGTGGCGCAACCTCGAGCCCTTCACGCTGGGGATCTTCGACGTCCCGGCCGCCGGCTATTTCCTATCGCTGGCCTTCGCCGGCCTCGGCCTGAGCACCCTCGTCGTCGACCGCCGCTGAACCCCCGCCGCCTTCCGCCATGTCCCGCTCCCAAGCCCTGCTCGCCGCCCTCGCCCTCGTGGCCGCGGCGTTCTTCGCGAACCTCCTCCTCACCCTCTTCGGCGGCCGCGTCGACCTCACCGAGGACCGCACGTTCACCCTGTCCCCCGCCTCGCGCCGCCTCGTCGGCAAGCTCGACGAGCCGGTGAAGCTCGAGCTCTTCGTCAGCCGGACCGACGTCAAGCTGGGGGCCTACCGCGAGAGCTACGCCCGCCGCGTGGAGACCTTGCTGCGCCAGTACGTCGCGGCCTCGGGCGGCAAACTCCGCCTGATCATCACCGACCCGAAGCCCGACACGAAGGATGAGCAGCGGGCCCAACGTCATGGCCTCAACGGGATCCGCACGCCGCAGGGCACGGGCTACCTCGGCCTCACCGCCCAGCAGGCCGACACCGTGAAGGGGATCGGCTACCTCGACCCGATGCGCGAGAAGTTCCTCGAGTACGACCTGTCGAAACTGGTCGCCTCCGTGACGCGGCTCGAACGCCCGAAGCTCGCCCTGATCAACACGCTCAACATCTCGAACGAGGTGCCGCCCGGCCAGGACCAGCAGGCCGGACCGGCCGACGTGCTGCTCGCTGAGCTCGGTCAGACCTTCCAGGTCGTGACCTTGAGCAACCAAGCGACCGAGCTGCCGGCCGGCGTCGCGGTCGTCGTGCTCCTGCACCCGCACCACCTCGCCGACAAGCTCGCCTACGCGGTCGACCAGTTCCTGCTCGGCGGCGGCCAGGTGTTCGCGGCGGTCGACCCGCTCTCCCGCTTCCAGAAGTTCCAGCAGGGCGGCATGCCCTTCATGATGGCCCCGATGGCGATGGGCGCCTCCAGCGACGCCGCCCTCCTGCGCGGCTGGGGCGTCAACGTGGAGCTCGACGCCGTCACCGGCGACCTGAACCGCAACCTGCCGATTCGCGGCGCCCGCGGCGAGCCGGTGCAATACCCGCCGGCGATTGCCGTCGGACCCGACGCCCTCAACCCCGGCTCCCCGCTGACGAGCGAGCTGCATGAGCTCCAGCTGATGGAGGCCGGCGCCGTCTCCCTGATCTCGGGCGCCGAGAAAGGCCTCCGCTTCGAACCGCTGATCACGCTCCAAGGCCCCGCCGTCGGCGCGATCACCACCACCGCGGCCAACGCCGGCCCCTTCGAGAAGGTCTCCCTCGCCTTCCGCGCCGACGGCAAGCCCCGCGTGGTCGCGGCGCTCGCGAGCGGCTCCTTCACCTCCGCCTTCCCCAAGGGCGCGCCGGCCGAGGAAACCAAGCCGGCCGACGGCAAGCCCGCCGCGCCCGCCGCGCCGAAGGCGCCCGCGAACCCGCACCTGGCGGTCTCGGCCAAGCCCGGGCGCCTGCTCGTGGTCGCCGACGCCGACTTCCTGCTCGACCCGTTCTCGGTGCGCCAGCGCCAGGCGGGCGGCCAGACCGTCGCCGAACCGGCGAACGACAACCTGGCCTTCGTGCTTAACTCCGTCGAGGCCCTCGTCGGCAACGACGACCTCGGCTCGCTCCGGACCAAGGGCACCGCGTTGCGCCCGTTCAAGGTCGTCGAAGACCTCAACCGCAAGGCGCAGATCGACTACCAGGCCAAGCTCGACGAGATCGAGAAGCAGCTGGAGGCCGCCAACGGCCGCATCGCCGAGCTGGGCCGCAGCCAGGGCGGCGACCTCTCCAAAGGCCTGATCGTGACCCCCGAGATCCAGCGCGAACTCGAGAAGGCGCAGAAGCAGGCCGAGAAGTTCATGGATGACCGCCGCGAGATCCGCCGCCAAGCCACCGAGGAGGTCACCTCGCTCGGCCGCCGCCTGCAGCTCCTCAACCTGCTGGCCGGCCCCTTGCTGGCCGCCCTCGTGGGCCTGGCCTACTTCCTCCTCCGCCGCCGTTCGTCCAACTAAGCCATGCGCCCGACCAAGCTCCTCCTCTTCGCCCTCGCCCTGGGCGCCGCCGCGCTCGTCTCCCTGCAGCTCCGCCGGACGGACGACGCCACCGCCGAGACGAAGACCGCCCTGGTGCCGACCGCGGTGCTCGACGGCGCCCGCGCCTTCACCATCACCCTCAAGCCGACCGGCAAAGCCGTCACCGTGGAGAAAGGCGCGGACGGCGTCTGGACGGTCAAGGAGAAGCACGGCCTCCCGGCAGACCTGGAGAACCGGCTCGTGCCGCTCTTCCGTGCGCTGCAGAAGGCCGAGAACTTCGGCGTGCTGACGGCCAACCCGAAGCGCATCGAGAAACTCAACCTCGACTCCGCGCTGCGCCTGACGGCCGCCGACGGCAAGGTCACCGAGCTCACCTTCGGCAAGACGACCGATGACGGGCTCGGTGCCGCGGCGACCGTGGCCGACGGCCAGAGCGGCACGCAGGCCGTGCGCACCAGCTTCACGGGCTTCCTCGAGGCGGACCCGGTCAACTGGTTCGATCCGGTCCTCTTCACCGCCAAGGGCGAGGAGCTGCGCGCGCTGACGTTCACCTGGCCGGACGGGACGCAGACGTTCGCCCGCGCCGAGAAGGGTAAGCCGTTCGCCGGCAAGGAAGGCGCCGTGCTGGAGGAGATGAGCAACGTGCTCATGACCCTGCGCGCCAACGACGCCGTCGCCAAGGGCGACAAGGACGCGGCCGCCGCCTTCGCCAAGCCGTGGTCGATCCAACTGGAGCTCTTCGACGGCGCCAAGGTCACGCTGACCCTCGCGAAGACGGCCGCGACCGGCCCGAACGAGAGCCCGAAGCTCTGGATGCGCGTCGCGCACTCCGACCCCAAGCATAAGGCCAACGGGATGACGGCGAAGGCCGAGTTCATCGCCCCGCCCTGGCTCGCCGAGCAGCTGCCGGCCACGCTGGCCGACTTCCGCAAAGCCGTCGAACCGCCGCCCGCGGGACCGGCCCCCGGCGCCGGCCCCACCTTTAACATCCCCGGGCTGGGCCCGGTTTCGGCGCCGCCCGGCCTCAAATAACCCACCCGGCCAGCAAAAGCCCTTGCCTCCCGGGGCGAGGGCTTTTTCGTGTCCGTCTCCGATGGTCCTCGCCGAAACCCAGTCCCTCTCGACCTACCTGCCGGTCCTCGTGCAGGTCGCCCTCGGTCTCGCGATCCCGGCCGGTATCCTCGCCGCCAGCCACCTCTTCGGTCAGCGCGCCAAGGGCAACTACATCAAGGACAAGGCCTACGAGTGCGGTCTCCCGATGGAGGGTAAGCCCCACCCGAAATTCGCCGTGAAGTTCTACCTCACCGCGATGCTCTTCATCCTCTTCGACATCGAGGTGGTCTTCCTCGTGCCGTGGGCGCTGGTGTACCGCGAGTTCCTCGCGGCGGGCATCGCCATCACGGCGGCGACCGCCGTCTTCCTCGGCGTGCTCGTGCTCGGCCTCGTCTACGAGTTCAAGCGCGGCGCGCTGGACTGGGAAAAGTAAGCGTTCGGGCGCTGCTTGAAATGAGGCTGGCGGAAGAACCCTTCCGGGGGTAGTCGTATTCACTTCATGAATACCTTCACCCCCTTCCTCGGCGAAATTGGTATCTTCGGCGGGCTCGTCATGATAGCCGCCAGACTTCTTCCCCTCTACTTCTTGATAAGCATCATCCCCGTCACCATCGGCATGGCGATTACGTTCGCGAAGGCGGGCCAGCCGCCCGGGGCGGCCTTGGTCCCGGTCTATAACATGATTGTGCTCCAGCGCGTCGCCGGCCTGCCTTGGTATGGGATTTTACCCATCCTCATTCCTTTTGTCGGCATAATCGCTGCCCTGGTCATACCTATCGACGGAGCCGCTGACACCGCTCGCATTGAGTTACTCGGGGATGCCGGGATTGGCGGGTTGATTGCCTTCCCATTCTGGATCACCTGGGTCCATCATCATATCTCGCGCCGCTTCGGTCATGGCATCGGCTTCACCCTCGGACTCACGCTCCTTGCCCCGATCTTCTGGCTCATCCTCGGCTTCGGTTCCTCGAAGTACGTCGCTGAGCAGCCTGCCCAGGCCTGAACCACCCTTCATCACCTAAATAAAAAGGGCGCCCACTCGGGCGCCCTTTTTGTACCTGAATGGCTCGCTCAGGGACCGCAGATACCGCAGCCGCCAGGGAGCTCGCGGAAGAAGTCATGGCCTTTGTCGTCGACGAGGATGAACGCCGGGAAGTCGACGACTTCGATCTTCCACACGGCTTCCATACCGAGCTCGGGATAATCGATGACCTCGACCTTGCGGATGTTCTCCTGCGCGAGGATGGCGGCGGGCCCGCCGATCGACCCGAGGTAGAAGCCGCCGTGCGCCTGGCAGGCCTTGGTGACGGCCTCGCCGCGGTTGCCCTTGGCGATCATGACGAGCGAGCCGCCGTGCTTCTGGAAGAGCTCGACGTAGCTGTCCATGCGGCCGGCGGTGGTCGGGCCGAACGAGCCAGAGGCCATGCCGACCGGCGTCTTGGCGGGACCGGCGTAGTAGACGGGGTGGTCCTTGAGGTACTGGGGCAGGCCTTCGCCCTTCTCGAGGCGTTCGCGGATCTTGGCGTGCGCGATGTCGCGGGCGACGACGAGCGTGCCGGTGAGGGCGAGGCGCGTGGTGACGGGGTGCTTCGAGAGCTCGGCGCGGATCTCCGCCATCGGGCGGTTGAGGTCGACCTTCACGACCTGGGTGGCGTCGGCATGCTTGCGGGCGTCGGCGGGAATAAAGCGTCCGGGATTCTCCTCAAGCTGCTCAATCCAGATGCCATCCTTGTCGATCTTAGCCTTGGCGTTGCGGTCGGCGGAACAGGAGACGGCGAGGCCGATCGGACACGAGGCGCCGTGGCGCGGCA
>CAIRWP010000316.1 GCA_903882335.1 uncultured Opitutia bacterium
CCGGCGCGGCGGGCGCGGCGGGCGCGGCCTCGCCGCCGACGACCGGGGCGGGCGGGACGGCGGCGGGGGCGGCGCCGGCTTCCGGCAAGGCGGCCACCTCGGCGCGAAGGGCGGTCATCGCGCGATCACGCAAGGCCACGGCCTGCTGCCCGAGCACCTCGCGCTCCTCCGGGGTCGCGTTGCGCATCGCGTTCCCCAGTTCGCGCATCTCCTTCATCAAGGCCTGGTTCTCGGGCTTCATCATGCCCGACATGACCGCCCGCTGGAGCTTGTTCTGGTCGCCGCCGGCGATCTCCTCGGCCATCTTCTTGGTCTCCTCCATGAAGACCTTGGCCTTGGCGCGGGCCTCCTGACGGGCCGTCTCTTCATCGACCTTGACGACGGCCTTGGGCGCCTCGGCGACCGGCTTGGGCGCCTTGACCTTGGCGATCGGGGCGGGCGTCGGCTCGACCGGGGCGACGGCCGCGGGCTTCGCGACGGGTGCGGGTGCCTCGGCAAAGAAGCGGGCGCCGAGGAGGCCGAGGCCGATACCGAGCAGGAGGGTCAGGAAGACAGTGGATTTGTTCATGAGGATACTTGGATAAAGGATGCAACCCCGGGGCGGGCCGGAAGTTGGACGGCGGACGAACCTACCGCGAACCCGGCAACGGGGCCTGACCCCGGAACTCGCGTGCCGGGACTCAGAACCGCCCGGTCAGCGCCAGACGGAACTGCCGGGGCTCCACCGGGTGGAAGTGGATCCCCGCGGCGGGGGCGGTGGCCGACGATATATAGGAATAGGCGATGTCCTGATCCTGGCGGTTGAGCAGGTTCAGGACACTCAGGGTCGCCTCCCAGTTCGCGTTGAGCTGATAGCTGACCGAGGCGTTGAGCATGATGGTCTGCTCCGAACGGGCCGAGCCCGCCGCATCGAGGTCGCGGGGTCCGAAATAACGCAGACGCAACGAACCCGACCAGCCGGACTGGTCGCGCACGGTCACGCCGGCGGCGACCACCGTATCGATGGACCCTTCCACGCTGCGCTGGCCGACCGGGACGTCACGGTAGAGCGCCTGCGAGACAGCCAGGTCGAGGTCGAACGAAAGCCACTTAAAAGGCGTCCAGTAATTGGCCCACTCGATGCCATAGCGGTCGCTGCCGTCGGAAGGCTCCACCGCGCCGGCGTCGCCGATGAACACCAGCTCGGACTGGGTACGTAGGTACCAGAGCGACAGGGTGCTCTGCAGATCCTCGAACGCGAGCGTACGGACGCCGATCTCGGCACCGCGGGCCGGGACGAGACCCCGCAGCGGCCCGGAGGAAAGCGTGGCGCCACGGACGTCGTTGCTGTGGAAGCCATAACCGGCCTGCAGGAAATACTCCGTCTTATCCCAGGGCCCCCAGGCCAGCGTGAGCTTGGGGCTGAAGAGGGCCGTCGAGGCGTTCCCCGAGTCGGCGGGGTCATCGAGTCGGTTAACATCCGCGAACTGCAGGTCGCCGCGCCCGCCGACCACGCTGCGGAACGTCGGGGTCCACTGCACGCGATGCTCGGCGAAGAAGCCGAGGGTGCCGACGCCGAGATCGTGCTGCGAAGTCGTGGAGAGGCGCACCCGGTCATCGGTGGCGTAGAGTCCGTTGTCGACCCAGTCATGCCGGAACTGCACGCCGAAGGAGGCCTCGACCGGACGGCGCTCCCATTCCGAGTGAATATGCCGGACATAGCTGAAACCCGCGGCGGTGCGGGCATCCTGCTGCTCGAACTGGTCGCCGTTCACCGCGTCCAGCGCGTAGGTGAAGTTCGAGAAGAGATCCAGTTCGTAGCGGAAGACGTAGGCCTGAAGACGGTCTTCCGAGCCGCCGTGGCGGTGACGCCAGTCGGCCGACCAGGAGAGGTAGCGGGACTCGCCGCCGTTGGTCGGATCCAGGTTACCCCAATGCGACAGCGCACCCGACTCGACGAGCGCGAGCGGGATCTGGTCGCTCGTCCGCCACTCGCCCTGGTAGAATCGCAACGTCGTCGAAAAACCATCGTGACCGTCGCCGCGCGACCAGGAGAGCTGACCGTTGGCGCGGCGGTACTGGTCGCCCATGAGCCAAGGCCCGTTGGAGTAGGCGCCCTGCAGGGCATAAAGCAGGTCGCCCGCGCCGGCCTTGACCGAATCCGCCACCAGCAGGCGGCCGTAGCCGAAGGAGCCCGCCTCCAGCAGGAGGAGGGATTTCGGGAGCGACTTGTAGGTATCCAGGTAGGCCGCGCCAGCGGTGCCGAAATCTCCGGTCTGGGCGTAGTAAGGACCCTTCTGATAGTTCACCCGCTCGATGAGCTCCGGGATCACGAAGTTCATGTCCGCGTAGCCCTGCCCATGACCATGCGAAGGCATGTTGAGCGGCACGCCGTCGAGGAAGGTCGCGAAGTCGGTGCCGTGGTCCAGGTTGAACCCCCGCATGAAGTACTGATTGGCCTTACCGCCGCCGGCGTGCTGCGTGATGATCAGGCCCGGGACGGTCTCGAGGACCTCGCCCGGGCGGAGGAGCGGCCTTTCCGAGAGCTGCACCGCACCCGTCACGCCGATCGTGGCCGAGTCGGCGACCCCGAGGAGGCTATCCTGCCGGCCCGTGACGACGATTTTACCGAGAGGCTTCGGAACCGGGTCGGCCCAGGCGACGGACAAGGACGCCGCGGCGAAGAACAGGGCGAAGAGACGCATGGTTCAGGCGTAGGCGCTACACGAAGGATAACGAGCAAAGAAAAGGCGGCTTCGTCTGCCCAGACGAAGCCGCCGGAGCATGATCTTCAGAAATTCAGGCGCAGGCTGGCCTCGATGCCGCGGCCTGGGAGGGGCAGCGCATCCTTGATGAACGAGGACGCGTTGCGGGCTTCCTGGTCGAGGAGGTTGATCACGCGCAGCGAGAAGCGGGCCTCGGTCCCGGCGAACTTGAAATCATGACCGAGCGTGGCGCCGACCATCGTGTAGCCCGCGGTGCGGGTCTCCCCTAGGGCGGTATGGTTCTGGGCTAAGTGATAGGTCGCATCGAGGCGCCAGGACCAACCGGATTCGAGACCGTGCAAAGCCGCGCCGATCCGTCCCGGCGAGATGCGCGGCAGGGCTTCGGAGGTGTCGCTGTTGGCGGCGCGGACGAAGTCGCCATACCATTCCAAGCCGAGCTTGGAGGCCAGGGTGTCGACAAACTGGACATTCACCTTCAGCTCGGAGCCGAAGAAGTGGGCCGGCACGGAGACGAAATCATAACGTCCCAGCGCCGAGTGGTCTTCGCCGCCCACACCAGACAGGTCAGGCCCAGAGCCGTTCCCCTGCAAGGTGATGAACGAGGAGAAGCGGTTATAGTAGACCGAGAAGCTGCCGGAAACCGGCCCCCGGACCTTGGCGAGTTCCCACTCGAGACCGAAGCCCTGTTCCTTGCCCAAGGCGCGGTCGCCGACTTCGTAGGCCGCGGTGCCGACATGCGGACCGTCGGCGAAAAGTTCCTGCTGGTTCGGGGCCCGCTCGGTGCGGGTCAAGCTGAGGGTGGAGGTCCACGACGCATCCAGGTCCCGGGCCCACGCGAGGGCGAGGCTCAGGGGCGTGAACGCCGCCGCGTCGGCGGCCGGATCGACCGCCAGGCCCACGTGCGACCAGGCGGAAGACTTGACCTGCGCACGCTCGACGCGGAAGCCGTAGCGCAGACGTTGGTCCGGGGCGAGCGTGTGGACGAAGGAACCGAAGGCGGCGGTGGCGGCGTTGCGCGTGGGGGGCAGGAAAGCCTCGTCACCGACGACCCCAAAGTCGAAGCGGCTGACCTGAAGGCCGACGACGCCTTCCACGGAGCCCTGCTTGGTCAGTTCGAAATCGACGCGACCATCCCAGCCTTGGTTGGTGAACGTACTGCCCGGGGCGCCCGCCTCGAATTCGGTGTGGGCGTAGTCGGCCACCCCGACGCGGTAGGCCACAGAGCGCACGAGGGAACCGGCGACCTCGGCCTTACCCGCGAGGTCCCAGCGACGCTGCTCCAGACCGATAGAGATGTCCTGCTCGGCGACGCCGTAGGTGGAGTTCAGGCCAGAGTAGGAAAGGCCGACGTAGCCGTTGGCGGTGAGGTAGGAGGCGCCGAAGCCCGCGCCGCGGTTGTCCGCCGACGTGTCGGCGATGCGGCCCACCGGGGTGAGCAGGTCGCGCGTGGACTTATCGAAACCGTCGAAGTGGTAGGAGAACGCGCCAGCCGAGCCCTCGGCGAGCACGCCGGCGGAGCGCAGCCCGTCGACGGAGCCCATGCGTCCGAGGACGGACTGGCGTTGGGCGAGGCGTTGGGCGGGGATACGCGCGTCGACGAGGTTGATCACGCCGCCGAGGATGCTGTTGCTGTAGAGGAGAGCGGCCGGACCGCGGAGCACCTGCGCTTCGCGGATGGCAAGCGGGTCGACGCTCACCGCATGGTCCGGACTCACGGCCGAGGCGTCGAGGCTGTTGACGCCGTTCTGGGTGATCTTCAGGCGGTCGCCATCCAGGCCGCGGATGACGGGCCGACCGGAGTTAGGGCCGAAATAGCTGGAGGCGACCCCGGGGAGATCGGCGAGCAGGTCGCCGATGTTGGACTGGGGCAAGGCCTCGAGCGCCGGTCCGGAGAGGATGAGCGTGGGGGAGACGGCGGTGACCTCCCCGCCGAGGGCGGTGCCTTTGACGACCACCGGCTTGAGCTTCTCAGGGGCGGCGGGCTTTTCCTGCGCGGCCAGGACCAGAGTCGAGGCGGCCAGCATGAACAGGGGGCGAAGCGAGGGAAGATCGGCGTTTTGCATGGCGACGCTTGTTGCAATACAGTTGCATTAAGCGCCATCAAGTCAAAATCATCGGGTTTGCACTTAGCGGTCGATTGCACGGACTAAAGGCACCCCATGAAAGAGCCCTCCCCCACCCCCGTGGACGTCCATTCGGACGCCTTCCTGGCCCGCCTGATGCGCGACCAGCTGAAGCTCTCCATCGCCTGCGCCCTCGCGTTCGCCGTGGCGCTCGTGGCCCTGCCGCTGCTGAACTACTTCCAGCCGGAGATGATGGCCCAACGGGTGTTCGGCTTCACGCTGACGTGGCTGATCCTCGGCGTGCTCTTCTTCCCCTTCGTGTGGATCATCTCCTACGTCTTCATCCAGCGCTCCATCGCGCTGGAGAACGCCGAGGCCCAGGCCGCCCAGGACGGCCGGACGAAGTGACATGAACGCCCCCCTCGCTTTCCTCGCCGCCGCCGAACTGGCAGCCAAAGGCATCGACCCCTGGATCGCCTTCTTCTCGCTGATCACGGTCGTCGTGACCGTCGGCATGGGCTTCTGGACCGCCGGCAAGTCCAAGAGCGCCGGCGACTTCTTCGTCGCGGGCCGCTCGGTCTCCGTCGGCTGGAACGCCTCCGCCATCTCGGGCGAATACCTCTCCGCCGCCTCCTTCATGGGCGTGGCGGGCATGGTCATGGCCACGGGCTACGACGCCCTCTGGTACCCGGTCTGCTACGCCTGCGGCTACCTGTTCCTGCTGCTCTTCATCGCGGGACCGCTCCGCCGCTTCGGCGCCTACACCATCCCGGACTTCGCCGAAGGTCGCTACGACTCGCCGGTGTTCCGCAAGATCGCGGTCTGTTTCGTGCTCTTCATCGGCTTCTTCTACACGATGCCGCAGATGAAGGGAGCCGGCACGACGCTCGCCTACATCTTCCCGGGTCTGCCCTACTGGGCCGGCGTCGTGGTCGTGGGCGCGGTCATCACCCTCAACGTCTCGCTCGGCGGCATGAAGGGCATCACCCTGGTACAGGCCTTCCAATACTGGCTCAAGGTCTTCGCCATCACCCTGCCGATCTTCGTCCTGGCCTCGGTCGTCGGCCATTACCAGTCGCACCTTGCGACCAACAAGACGGCCCAAGAAACCACGGCGACCGTGCTGCCCGGCATCGAGCGCAAGGCCCTGCCGGCCAAGGCCCCGAAGGATGAGGCCTGGATTGCCCCCTTCGGTAAGCTCACCACCAAGGCTGTCGACGCCTCCATCGCCGCCGCCCAGACCCCGGAGGAGAAGGCCGCGCTCGAGGCGAACAAGAAGCCCTACTCCCTCCTCTACACCTACTCACTGATCATCGCGCTGGTCTGCGGCACCGCCGGCCTCCCGCACATCCTCGTCCGCTTCTACACGAACCCGGATGGCGTGGCCGCCAAACGCACGACGATGTGGGTCATGATCCTCATCGGGGTCTTCTACGTCTTCCCGCCCGTCTACGGCGTCATCGGCCGCTCCCTCACGCCCGAGCTCTACGACGCCGTCGGCGCCAAAGGCACGGACAAGGTCGTGCTCGAACTGCCGACCCTGCTGGCCGGCCGCGACCACGCGCTCCTCGGCTCCATCCTCTCGGGCATCACCTGCGCCGGCGCCTTCGCGGCCTTCATGTCGACCTTCTCCGGTCTGCTCGTCTCGATGTCCAGCGCCCTCGCGCACGACATCTACGGCCGCATGCTCCGGCCGGCCGCCTCGCCGGAACAGCGCCTGAAGGCCTTCAAGTGGTCGGCCCTCATCGTCGGCCTCGTGGCCGTCGGCCTCGGCTCGCAGGTCGAAGCGCTCGAGATCAACTTCATGGTCGGCCAGGCCTTCGCCATCGCCGCCGCCAGCTACTTCCCGCTGCTCTTCATGAGCGTCTGGTGGCGCGGCATGACCATGCGCGGTGCGGCCACCGGCATGCTGGTGGGCGGGCTCAGCGCGCTGGCCTCCATCACCCTGACCTCGATCTCCGACGTCGCCGTCGCCAAGGCGAAGAAGCTCACCGACGTCGCGGAGCTCGCGGCCTATTGGGCCGACCACCCGCTCGCCAAGGCCATCGCCGACTATTGGGTCGCCCACCCGCTCGCCCGCATCCTCTGCGAGCAGCCGGCCATCTGGGCCGTGCCGCTGTCGATTGGCCTGATGGTCATCGTCTCGAAGGCCACTGCGGCCAGCATCCCGGCGGACATCCGCATGAAGATGCTCGTACTCCACGCGCCCGAGGCCCTGGGCCTCAAGCAGGAGTACATCAAGGAACACGAGGGGCTCGGCGGACACTGAACCACCCGCCCAGCACCGAAGCAGCCGAGGCATCCCTCGGCTTTTTTGTGCCCGGGCGCCTAAATCCACATAAAGACAATTGATTACCGATTATCAATAAATAGTAGTTGATTAAGATGACTTATTAATCTTTTAAAGACTAACGCCATGACCAATCCAGCCACCCCGAATGACCTCGACCGCCGTATCCGCCGGGCCGGCAAGATCGGTCGCTTCCTCTGCAGCACCTTCCTGATCGGCGGCACGCTGCTGGCGCTCCTGCTCCTGATCACCGCCGCCACCCATCCCGAGGCCCTGGTGAAACTCAACCTGGACAGCAAGCACGGCGCCCAGGTGGCCGGGTTCCGGCAGTCCCCGGCCAAGCTGCTCGCGCTGCTCCTCGAGAAGCCGGAGGAAGTCATCCACGTCGCGGGCGCCCAGCAGGAAGCCAATAAGTACCAGGACCTCGTCGACCACCCGGAGAAACGCGGCGGCTTCGTGGCCGTGACCGGCCTGCTCGCGACGCTGATCCTCGGCTTCACGTGGCTGCTGCGCCAGCTCTTCGACGCCTTCGCCGAGGGCCGGGTGATCACCGCCGACAACGCCCGCGTGCTCAAGCGCCTCGGGATCGCCCTCCTGGTCTGCGGGGGCCTCGGCCTCAACGCCGGCATCGTCGTGGCGGGCCTCCTGATCCTCATCCTCGGCTGGAACCTGCAGCAGGCCCTCGCCCTGCAGGCCGAACAAGCCTTGGTCATCTGACCTCCATGGCCATCATCATCCGTCTCGATGTCGCGCTCGCGCGCCGCAAGATGTCCCTGACCGAGCTGTCCGAAACGGTCGGCATCACCCTCGCGAACCTCTCGGTGCTCAAGACCGGCAAGGCCAAGGCCATCCGCTTTTCCACGCTGGAGGCCATCTGCCGCGCGCTGGACTGCCAGCCGGGCGAGCTCCTCGAGTTCGACGCCGCGACCCCGCCGCTGCTCGCGGATCACCCGGAAGCCTGAAGCCCATGGCCGCCTACCTTTTCACCGTGGCGTTCCTGGTGACGCTGTTCTGGATGATCGAGCACCTCTTCGGCAATAAGCAGGAACGCCCTTGGTGGCGTCCGCAGGTCTGGACCGATGTCTTCAGCGGCGTGGCCAACGCGCTGCTGTCGAACCCGCTCAACTTCGTCCTCATCAGCATCCTCGGTTTCCTGGTACTGGTGCCGACCGGCATCATCCCGCTCGCGGAACTGAAGGCCGGCCTGTACCGGGGCTTCGGCCCGATCGGACAGCTGCCCCGTTGGCCGCAGTTCGCCCTGGCCTTCCTGCTGGGCGACTTCCTACTGTACTGGATTCACCGCTGGTTCCACGGCAAGCGGCTCTGGCGCTTCCATGCGGTGCACCACAGCTCCGAGCAGCTCGACTGGTTGAGCGGCGTGCGCGCGCACCCGGTGAACGACATCGTGGCCAACGCGCTGCTCGTCTTCCCGTTCATCCTGCTGGGCTTCGACCCCGTGGCCGCCGCCGTCGCCGGTCCCGCCCTCGGGGTCTTCGCGCTGCTCGGCCACGCCGATGTCGATTGGGATTGGGGTCCGTTCCGCTATGTCATCGCCTCGCCGGTCTATCACCGCTGGCACCACTCGAAGGACCCCGCCGCCATCGACAAGAACTTCGCCAGTTTCCTCCCGCTCTGGGATATCCTCTTCGGCACGCACTACCTGCCGAAGGACCGCCGGCCGCAGGACTTCGGCATCCATGAGCCGGTGGACCACAGCGTGGTCGGGTTGCTCAAGCACCCGTTCAAGCCGACCTCGATCGGTTTCGGCGAAGGCCCGGCACGTGCGCCGACCCCCGAGAAATCCGGGCCGCCGGAAAGTTGAAACTTGGAAGTCGGGCCCGGCGGCGTTTTGCTGGGGAGGTGTCCGCCACCCGCGCATCGTCCGACCGAGCCTTCCGCTTTCTGCAAGGGTTCGGCCTGTTCGTCGCCGCCCTGACCCTAGTCACGGGAATCTGGCTGACCGTGCAAGGCGGCCAGGTCTACGTCGGCGCCCTCCCGGACCCCTTTGACCGCAAGGTCTTCGCCGCCCTCGCCTTAGGGCTCCCCGGCTGCGTCTGCGGGGCCGGCGTCGCTTGGCTGGCCGGAAAGGGTCGTCCGTGGGATGCCTTCCGAATCACCGCGACGATCCTGGCCGCCCTCAACCTCGCCACGATCGCCGCGTGGGGCGTCCTCCACCTCTTGAAAAGCGGGGCCATCCGCTTCTGACATGGCCGCGCCGCTCATCCTCGTGACCCGCGGGAGCCCGCTGGCCCTGCAGCAGACGCGCGACGCCGCCGCCCGTCTCGAGGCCGCGCTCGGCGTGACGACCGAGGTCCGCATCCTGACCACGACCGGCGACCGGCAGGCCGCCTGGTCGCTGGAGAAGCAAGGCGGCAAGGGTCTGTTCACCGCCGAGTTGGAGCAGGCTTTGCTCCGCGGCGAGGCCGACCTCGCGGTGCATAGTTCGAAGGACCTGCCGACGGAGATGCCCGCGGGCCTGGAAATCGCCGCCTGCCTGCCCCGCCAGGACGCCCGCGACGTGCTGGTCCGCCGCGCCGATGTGACCGCGCCGCGCCGTATCGCGACGGGCAGCCCGCGCCGCCGGGCGCAAGGTCGCCTGACTTTCCCGGACGCCGAGTGGACCGAGCTGCGAGGCAACGTGGACACCCGCCTGAAGAAACTCGCCCACGGTGACGCCGATGCCTCCTACCTCGCGGCCTCGGGCCTCGATCGACTCGGCATCTCCGCGTGGGAAGGTCTCGCCTTCGAACGCGTCGACCTCGCACGCATGGTGCCCGCCGCCGGCCAGGGCGCCGTGGCCCTGCAGGGCCGCGTCGGCGAAGCGGCCCGCTTCGCGGCCGCCGGCTGCGCGCGCACCACGTTCTCGGTGACGGTCGAACGCCTCTTCCTCGCCAAGCTCGGCGAAGGCTGCCACACGGCCTTCGCGTGCCACCACGCCGACGGACGCGTGCACCTCTTCCGCGATGACTTCGGCCGCCGGGACGTCGACTTCCCCGCCACCGACCTACCGTCCGCCGACGCCCTCGCCGACCGCATCCTCCGCGACCTCCGCCTCCGCCCATGAGCAAACTTCCCCTCCGCGACCGTCTGATCGTCCTCACCCGCCCCGAAGGTCGCGGCGCCGAGTGGAAGTCCACGCTGGCCGATGCCGGCGCCGCCGTCATCGAACTGCCCCTGCTCGAGATTTCCTTCGAGCCGGACGAGGACACGCTTGCGGACGTCCTGGATACCATCGGCGAATACGACTGGATCGTCTTCACGAGCGCGAACGGTGTCCGCGGCTTCTTCGACCGTTTCTTCCAGCGCTTCTCCGACATCCGCTCGATCGGCGGCGTCCGCTTCGCCTGCGTCGGACCGGCGACGGAGAAGGCCCTCCGCGCCTACCACCTCGACGCCGATCTGGTCGCGGCGCAGCCGGACGCAGTCGCGCTGGGCCGCGAACTGATGACGAAGTATAACGTGGAGAACCAGAAGCTGGTCATCGCCACGGGCAATCTCGCCGGCAATGAACTGCCGCGTCTGCTCATGGAAGAAGGCCTCGCGATCGTCGACATCCTGAAAGTCTACTCAACGGACCAGAAGTCCGTCGCCGAAGCCCCGGAGGCCGCGGAGTTCCGGCGCCGCGGCGCGGATGTGATTGTCTTCGCCAGCCCCTCCGCGGTGGAATCCTTCATGCATCAGGCCGCCTCGCTACGCCCCGACGTCGGTGCGCGCCAGCCCCAGGTCGTCGCGGTCGGACCGACGACCGCCGAAGCGGTGCGCCGCGCCGGCATCCCGCTCGCCGGCACCGCCGCCGCCCCGACGGCCAAGGCGATCCGCGAAGCGATCATCGAAGCGCTCGGATGATCGGCGTCATCAGCATCAAGGTCTGCGGGATCACCCGCGCCGCCGACGCCGCGATGCTCCGGGCCTTCGGCGCCGACTTCCTCGGTGTCAACGTCTGGCCAGGCTCGCCGCGCTGCGTGCCGGCGGCCGCCCGCCCCGCCCTCTTGCGCGAGATCCCCGCCGCCGCGCGGGTGGCGGTGACGGTCAACCCGACGACGACCGAGTGCCGGGCGTTGCTCGCCGAGGGCTTCGCGATCGTCCAAGCGCACTTCGATCCCCTGCTCAAGGATTGCGACCCCGGCGCCCTCGCCCGCGAGGTCGGGCCAGACCGACTATGGTTGGCGCCGAAACTGGCCCCAGGGGCCGCCTTCCCGCCCGAGCTGCTTACTTTCAGCGAGACCTTCGTGCACGATGCACACGCCAAGGGTGCCTTCGGGGGCACCGGACAAACCGGGGACTGGGACCGCTTCAAAGGCCTGGTTTCCGCCCATCCCCGCCATACGTGGGTGCTAGCCGGCGGCTTAGGCCCGGCCAATGTCCTGGCGGCGGTCCGCGCTGGCGCGACCTTCCTGGACCTCAATAGCGGGGTGGAGTCTGCCCCCGGACTGAAATCTGCCGAAAAAATGGCCGAGGTGCACGAAGTCTTGCTCAAAAATAGCCAATCCTAAGCATCCGCCCTCCCTCGCGCGACTTGGCACGGGGGGTGCATAAGTGGACTTGCTCAACCGAACGCCTAACCCAACCATACTATCACCACCATGAAGCTCGTCGTCGCCATCATCAAACCCTTCAAACTTGAGGAAGTGAAGGATGCCCTCGCCGAAATCGGCATCGAGGGCATGACCGTCACCGAAGTCAAGGGCTTCGGCCGCCAGAAGGGCCACACGGAAATCTACCGTGGCTCCGAGTACACCGTCGACTTCCTCCCCAAGGTGAAGATCGAGGCCGCCGTCGCCGACGAGCAGGTCGAGAAGGCGGTCGCCACCATCTCCAAGGCCGCTCACACCGGCAAGATCGGTGACGGCAAGATCTTCGTGCTGGGCCTCACCGACGTCATCCGCATCCGCACCGGCGAACGCGGTTCGGCCGCCATCTAAGTTTCAGCGCCATCCCTCCCGAGGGCGACCCGCAGGGTCGCCCTTTTCTTTGCTCCGGCGCCTACTTCGCGACCGGCGCAGAGGACGCCTTCGCGGCGGCCTTGGCCTCGGCCAGCTGCCTGAGCATCCCGGGAGAGTTCCACTTGATCACATGGTACGTCGCGGGCGTTTCGCCGGCGTTGCGGATGGCGTGCTCGATGCAGGAGGCCTGGAAGATGATCGAGCCGGCCCCGAGCTTCACCCAAGCGCCGTTGACGAGCGCCTCGACCGTGCCGTCCTTGACGATCAGCAGTTCCTCATCGGCGTGCGCATGCGGGGCATGGGCCGCCTCCCCTTTGTTCAGGGTCGTGATGTGGATCTCGAGTTCGTCCAGGGTCGGCGTGGGCCCTTGGCAGACCTTCCGGACGGCGCCGACCTTGGTCGGCTTGACCGTCAGCTGCTCCCAGTCGAAAGCGGCGGAGGTCAGGGCGGCGTTCTTGGACGGCGTGAGCTCGAGCTTCGGTTTGACCGGGGCGAAGGTCGTGGCCCCAGGCAGGACGAAGACGACGGCCAAGGTGAGGGAGGCGACGGCGAGGTCGCGGCGCGTGAGGCGGGGCATGCGTACGTTCTAACCCGACCCCGAGGTGAGTAAAGACGGCAGACGCCCGTGAACCCCCCGACGGACCGCTTGCCCTCCGCCGTCCACCCCGCCTAATCTCGCCCCATGCGCCGAACCCCGCGATGCCTCGTGCCCGCCCTGCTCTGCCTGTCGCTGGCCTTGGTCGGTTGCGGGGCCAAAGAGGACACCGCCGCCCGGCGGGCGCGCGAAGGCTACCTCATCATCAACAACGCCGCGGAACCGTCCGGCCTCGACCCCCAGGAAGTCACCGGTCTGCTGGAGTCGCGCATCGTCTACTCCCTTTTCGAGGGCTTGGTGAACTACAAGGCCGACGACCTCAGCCCGATCCCCGGCGCGGCGGAGAGCTGGACGAATTCAGCCGATGGCCGTACCTGGACCTTCCGGATCCGGCCCGCGGCGCGCTGGTCCAACGGCGACCCAGTGACCGCGCGGGACTTTCTGTTCAGCTACCAGCGCATGCTCCTGCCGACCTTCGGTTCCGAATACGCCTCGATGCTGCACTGCGTCCGCGGCGCCAAGGCCTTCAACGAAGGCAAGCTGAAGGACTTCGCGCAGGTCGGGTTCCGTGCGCCCGACGACATGACGCTCGTCATCGAGCTGGACCATCCCGTGCCCTACTTCCTCGGCCTGATCTGCCACCACAGTTGGTTGCCCGTCCACCCGCCCACCATCCTCAAATACGGGAAGATCGACACCCTCAATACCCCGTGGACGCGCCCGGGGGCGCTGGTCGGCAACGGCGCCTTCACGCTCGAGACCTGGGAGGTCGCCCGGCGTATCGTGGTACGGCGCAACCCCGGCTACTGGGACGCCGCCAACGTGGGCCTGCAGGCCGTGGAGTTCCGCGCGATCACCGAGCTCTTCGCCGAGGAGCGCGCCTTCCGCGGCGGCGAGCTGCACATCACCGGCTCCGTCCCCCCGCCCAAGGTCGTCAAGCTGCGCGAGGCCGGGTCGAAGGAGCTCCGGCTGGACCCCTACCTCTCGACCTCCTTCATCCGCGTGAACTGCGACATCAAAGGGAACGAGGCGGCCCGCAAGGCGTTGGCCGACGTCCGCGTGCGGCGCGCCCTGGGCATGGTCATCGATCGCCAGCAGATCGTCGACAAGGTGCTCCGCGCCGGCGAATCGCCCGCCCTCCACTTCACGCCGCCCGGCACCGGCGGGTTCGTGGCCCGCGCGCGCTGGCAGGAGGATCGCGAGGAAGCCCGGCGCCTGCTGGCCGCCGCGGGTTACCCGGGCGGGAAGGGCCTGCCCAAGCTCGAATACCTCTACAATACGTCCGAAGGCTCCCAGAAGGCCGCCGAGGTCTACCAGGAGACGTGGCGACGCGAACTCGGGATCGAGGTCGAGCTCAAGAACCAGGAGTGGAAGGTGTACCTCAGCTCCCTGCACAAGGGGGAGTACCAGCTCGCGCGCTCGGCCTGGACGGGCGATTACAACGACCCGAACACCTTCCTGGAGATGTTCATCACGGGAAACGAGCTGAACCAATGCAACTGGAGCGACCCCGAGTACGACCGGCTCATCGGCGCGGCCGCGCGCGAGGCCGACCCGTCCAAGCGCTTCGAGTACTTCCAGCAGGCGGAGCAGCGCCTGGTCGAGGGCGCCCCGATCCTGCCGGTGGCCTTCAACAAGAATAAGTTCCTGATCCGCCCCGAGGTCACGGGCTGGTACCCGACCCTCATCGACCAGCACCCCCTCAACGCCGTCCGTCTCCGGACGCCGAAAGGAGATTGAAGCCCGCGGCCCGCCCACCAACATGACCCACCTTCCCATGCGCTCCACCCTCCTCGCCTTGGCCTGCCTCCTCGCCCTGCCCGTCCTCCGCGCCCAGGAAGACCCCAAGCCGGTCAAGCTCCCGGAGGATCGCACGTTCGCCAAGCTCCGCGGTATCTCCTACTTCTTCATCGACGTCGCGACCTCCGAGTCCCGCCCCGAGGATGCCGACCTCCGCGGCGAGATCCGCGACGCGATCGAACTCGAGATGCGCCGGAGCAACCTCGTGCCCAAGGAATTCGTGGGCGGCAACAGCGAGGCCGCCACGCCGCTCCTGACCATCGAGGTCAAGTTCGAGCGCGGCCTCGGCCGCTACGAGGCCGTCATCAACCTCACCATCCGCGACAACGCCACCATCACCCGCAACCGCGAGCCCGTGCTGGCGGTCACCTACGCGCAGACCAAGAAGGCGGTCGGCTCCTCCGATGGCACCCTGATCCGTGAGATCAAGGGTCGCAGCCGCGAGCTCGTCATCGAGCTGATCGAGGGCCTGAAGAAGTCGCAGGGCAAGTAAGCCCGCGTGGAGCTCCTCCGGAAGATGCGCGGGGCGGGCGAAACGCCCCCGCCCCGGCCGGCTTGGCCGGAGATCCTGGCCACCTCCGTCGTCGCGGCGGCCGTGGTCGCCGGGCTGGCCTTCCTCACGCACGCACTCGAGGTGCTGCTCCTCCTGGGTTCCTTCGCCGCCAGCACGCTCATCGTCTTCGCCTACCCGGATTCACCGTTCGCCCAGCCCCGCAGCCTGCTGCTGGGCCACCTGATCGGCAGCGCGGGCGGGCTGGCCGCGGCGAACTTCTTCCCCGGACACTGGTGGGCGCCCGCGCTCGCGGTGGGCCTCGCCATCTGTCTCATGAAGGCCACCCGGAGCGTCCACCCGCCCGCCTGCGCCAACCCACTCATCGTCTTCGCCCTGCCCCACGCCCCGTGGTCTTTCCTGCTCTGCCCCACGTTGGCCGGTGCCGCCTTGATCGTGGTCGTCGCCCTGTTCTATCATAACTTGCGCCGTACGGCCCCCTGGCCCAAGTATTGGCTCTGACTCCCATGTCCTCCCCCGAAGCCCGCCTCGCCGAACTCGGCCTCACCCTGCCCACGCCGCCCGCCGCCGCCGGCGCCTACGTCCCGGCCGTGCGCACGGGCCACCTGCTCTACCTCGCGGGCACCCTGCCCATGAAGGACGGCAAGGTCGCCTCGCTCGGCAAGGTCGGTCGCGAGGTCGACCTGGCCCAGGCCGCCGAGGCCGCGCAGCTCTGCGCGCTCAACGCCCTCGCGAACGCCAAGGTCGCCCTCGGCTCCCTCGACAAGGTCGTCCGGGTCGTGATGGTGAACGGCTTCGTCAACGGCGTCGACGGCTTCAGCGACAGCCCCAAGGTGCTCAACGGCGCCTC
>CAIRWP010000317.1 GCA_903882335.1 uncultured Opitutia bacterium
CCCGATGAAAAATATCGCTCGTCTTCTCCTCCTCAGCCTGCTGGCCCTGCAGCTCCCGCTGCTGGCCGCCGACAAGAAGTTTGTCGTCATGATCGCCGGCAAACCGAGCCACGGTCCCGGTGCGCATGAGCACAACGCGGGCGTCCTGCTCCTGGCGAAGTGCCTCCGTGAAGGAGCCGGCGAACTGGTCGAGGTGCAGACGCACCTGAATGGCGAATGGCCCGCCGATGACGTCATCGCCCGCGCCGACACCATCCTGATCTACGCTGACGGCTACTCGTTTCACCCCGCCGTCCAGAAAGACCGCCTCTCCCAGCTCGCCAAAGAGATGCAACGTGGCTGCGGTTTCGTCACCCTGCACTGGGCGACCGAAGTCCTCAAAGACAAAGGCGGCGCGGAATTCCTCGAATGGATGGGCGGCTACTGCGAACCGTTCTGGTCCGTCAACCCGCACTGGCAGGCCGACTTCACCCAACGACCGGTCCACCCGATTGCCAACGGTGTCCGCCCTTTCACCACGCACGACGAATGGTATTTCCACATGCGCTTCAAGGACGGCATGAAATCCGTCGCCCCGATCCTGAGCGCGATTCCGCCGGCCGGCTTGAAACTTCCCGACGGCATGAGGTCCGGCAATGCCCACGTACGCAAGGAATTGACGGAGCGCCTTCCTCAGCACGTATCCTGGGCGACCGAACGGGCCGATGGCGGCCGTGGCTTCGGCTTCACCGGTGGCCATAACCACAAGAACTGGGGTAATGACGACCAACGAAAAGTGGTCTTAAACGCCATTCTCTGGACCGCCAAAGCCGCCGTCCCCGCCAACGGCGTCCAATCCAAAGTCACCCCCGAAGAACTGCTCGCCAACCTTGACCCCAAGGGGAAGAAATGAACGGCTCACCGAACGGGCCACGACGACCAGGTATCGCAAACGCATCACCTCATCGCATCACCCGCGCCAAGAACATACGCGTACGTTCACTCACAGCTAATGCGATTTCTTTAGCCTCGGGCAACTCCTTCGAAACACCATCGATGGCCTTGGCAGTCGCTGAAGCCAGTTCAGCGACACGCGTTCGGACGATGGGCTTAGTCAGGCCGACATCCTCAGCGAACTTAGCAAAGTGAACCTGGCTTAGTTTCTGGGAGTCGGATTCGCCTCCCAGTTTCATCGCCATGGCCTTCGAAAGGTTCTCGTACTGCGCCGTGCTGATCAGGTCATACAGAGGTGCTAAGCTGACCGTGCGCCCACCCGTGGCATCCCGGCCATAAAGCAGGGAGAAGTTCTTCCCATGGGCGTCGTCGTTGCCGATCAGGCAATTGAAGATGACCGCGTCCAACATGGCCTGCAGGTCCCGCACCGGGGAAGATGAGGCCTCCCTCAACAAGCCGAAGCAATCCTTCAAGGACGGGCCGCCTTCGGCCTGATACTTGTTGTCGGGCGACACATTCAACGCCTGGCAGAAATCCTCCTGATGCTCGCGACGCAGGCCCGCTGGACCAACGCTGCGATCGTAACGCTCGACGCACAGGTAGTCGACCACCCCTACCCTGCCGACCTCCACCCGGGCGACGTTCAAGCCGACAGCCTGGGCTAGCTTCATGCAGAACGCCTCGTTCTGGACGACGCCAGGATACTCCTTGATGGCCGGCTTCAGGATGTGCGAGCTGGGCGAACCGTCCAACGGGAGGTAGACCTTCCCGTCGATGATGCGAACGGCCAGCTTATCTTGGACGCCAGCCAAGGAAAGACGCACCCCCGCCTCTCCCGCCATCAAAGGACGCCCCGGCAGGCCCAACAGCAACTTCTCGAGTTCGGCGTCTCTGACCAGACGGTACTCACCCTTCTCGGGAGGAAGCGGCTTACCGGACTCGATGAAGGTCACCGCACCTGCGCAGTCGCCGCCGATGCGCTCCAGCAGCGCGTAGTCATTATTTGCGCTCACCCCGAGGTTACGGGCAACCAAGCTTCGCTTACCGCTCTCCGGCAGCACCCCAGCGAAGAACGCTCGACACTCATTGCGGCCAAACACTCCGGAGTGGAGGGGCATGGAATGAGAAAGCGGAACCGCGTCAGGCGCAGCCAACCACTCGGCGTCGTAAGCGAAAGTCGTCAGCCCATGCTCGTCCGGGGTTAGCCTACCGGCCAACCTCCTACCCAGGTAGACGTCCAGGACGCCTTTCATCGGACGGTACGGCCCGGGGACTTGACCTTCGAAGGAGTTTGGGGCGCAGCCTTGATCGAAGGCGGAGGAGCGAAGTCGAGCCTGACGCCCAAGGTGTTCAAGACGGTCAATGCCTTGCCGATTTGGCAGGTAGGCTTACCCTTCTCCAGATCGATGATGAAACGCAGCCCGGTGCCTGAAGTCAGGGCCAAGGATTTCTGGGTGACGCCTAGGTTCTTCCTGGCGGTGTGCACGATTTGCCCGATGTCATGTGGAGCGTACTTCATAATCAATAAAATCAGCGGTGCGTATTACCGAGCGGGAACAATACACCCCAAAGACCCTTAATTGCAATGATTTATTACCGCTCGGTAATCTTTTACCTATTTTTAGCACTTTCCATTGATATATTACCGAACGGGAATACCGCAAGAAATCCCCCACCCGTTTGAGGGGGCTTTCCGCGTTAAAGTGGCGAAGAGGATGGGATTGGCTACGCTACGCTCCGGGCTCCGCCCGATGCCTACGGCATCGCCTGTTCGCCTGACGGCTCACCGAACGGGTTCTCATCCCATCCGGCAGCCTTTTTGGTCACGCAAAGTGGCGGAGAGGATGGGATTCGAACCCACGATACCCTTTTGGGGTATACCCATTTAGCAAACGGGCGCTTTCGGCCACTCAGCCACCTCTCCAGGTCCTCTGTTGATTCAGGGGATGGGCTAGATAGGCGGGGTCGGCGACGAGGTCAAGGCACGAAGGAGGGCCGCGCCGAAGGCCCGTAAACAGGGGCTCCGGCCGGGGCGCTCAGTCGAACGAGGGGACCTTGAGCGTGGCGCCGCCCTGCAGGGCGGATTGGTGCGCGATCATGCCGGGGGCGGTGTAGGCGACGGCGGCGTACACATCGACGAGCGGCTTGCGGCCTTTGACGAGGGAGTCGACGAACTCGTGCGTGATGAAGCAGTGCGAGCCTTCATGGCCGCTGTCGTGGCGCAGGGGCTCGGGGAGCAGGTCGGTCTTCCACCAGGCGGGCGCGGCGTAGCGCTCGACGACCTGGGCGGAGCGCGAGAAGCCGCCGCTGTCCTTCTCGGTCGTGGCCTTGGCGCGCACGACGACGGGGCCGCCGAGGCCGGCGGGGTCGGCGTGGTAGAAGCTCAGGCGGTCGCCGTAATAGCGGGCGCGTTCCCCACCCTTCTGCGCGCCGCGCCACCAGACGGCGACGCGCATGGAGTTGCCCCGGTCGGTGCGGAAAAGCGCGGTCTCGTTCCAGAAGGGGTTCTGATACGCGTTGTCCTTGAGGATGGAATCGTCGTCGCCCCAGCCATGGCAGGAGACCTCGACGAGCCGCTCGCCGGTGATGCCGAGGAGGTGCGCGGTGCAGTGGGTCGGGTAATGCATCGGCGGGAGGCCGTGCCGCCAGGTGCGCCGGCCGTTCTCGAAGTAGAGCGACTCGAGCCCGGGGTGGTGATACTCGGACTCGACGTGGAAGAGCCGGCCGAACGCGCCTTCCTGGTAGAACTTGCGGGCCGAGATCGTGAGCTGCTGCCAGCAGCTGGTCTCGCCCATCATGTAGGTGAGGCCCGACTTCTTGACGGCGCCGACGAGCTGGGCGCATTCGTCGAGGGTCATCGCGGCGGGGACGGCGCTGAGGACGTGCTTGCCGGCGGCGAGGCAGAGCAAGGTGTGGCGGACGTGGTCCGGCGCGGGGGTGGCGAGGAAGACCGCCTCGACCTTCGGGTCCTTGAGGAGCTCCTCGAGCGACGGGTAGGCCTTGGCGCAACGGTAGGTCTTCTGCAGGCCCGCCCGACGATCCGCCCGCAGGTCGCTCACCGCCTCCACGACGCAATCCGGATGCTCATGAAACTGGAAGGTCGCGCCGAAGCGGCCGCCGACGATGCCGACGCGGACTTTGCGGGGCTCGGTGGTGAAAGGGACCTGGGCGGGGAGCGCGAGGGCGCCCAGCGCACCGAGGGAGAGGTTCCGCACGAAGTGTCGACGGGTGGTCATGGGGTTGGGGTGAGCCTTTCCTAGGCGCTAAGGCGCGGGATTTCGACCTGATTTCGCGGGGGCGGGGGGAGGACCCCCAGAGTGGTCCAGGGGGCGCACCCCAGGTGGCGGACCCTAATGGCGAGTGGTTGCGGCGGCCGATCGGCAGGCCTCCAAAGACGCATGCACCTCCTCTACGTCGATGAAAGCGGCGACACCGGCCGGCAAAGATCCGGCACCAGCACCTTCATCCTCAGCGGATTGATGGTTCACCACGCCGAATGGCACGCAACCCAGGCGGCGATCCATCGCATGCGCCAACGTCTCCACGCGAAATACGCCTACCCGCCTCACGCCGAGATGCATGCCAGCGAGATGCTTGGGCGAAGCGAGGAACACCATGGGGCGCGCCGGAACCAACGTATCCAGGCCATCCTGCATGCCGTCGAGATGATCCGCTGTGAGCAAAGACTCACCGTACTGCGAGTCATCATCGACAAGCAGCGCTGCCCCGGGGACATCGGTCAGACCGCCTGGACGTCCTTGCTGCATGCGGCGGCCACGCAGATCGGCTCGAACCAGGGTCACCGACTCTGCTCTGCCGCCGGCTTGGTGGTCGTCTGCGACGACCATCGGACCGCTCCGTCCTCTTCCTGGCTCGGCGAAATCAGGTCGCGACTACCC
>CAIRWP010000318.1 GCA_903882335.1 uncultured Opitutia bacterium
CTCACGGTCGCCGGAGTAGCGCTTGTCGCCGAGCCACTGGCTCTCGGGGCCCCAGTAGATGTCTTCCTGCGGCTCCCAGACGTCGGCGCGACCGCCGGCGAAGCCGAAGGTCTTGAAGCCCATGTCCTCGAGGGCGACGTTGCCGGTGAGGACCATGAGGTCGGCCCAGGAAATCTTCTGACCATACTTTTGCTTGAGCGGCCAGAGGAGGCGACGGGCTTTATCGAGGTTCGCGTTGTCCGGCCAGCTGTTGAGCGGGGCGAAGCGGAGGGTGCCGTAACCGGCGCCGCCGCGGCCGTCGGTGGTGCGGTAGGTGCCGGCGGAGTGCCAGGCCATGCGGATGAAGAAGGGGCCGTAGTGACCGTAGTCGGCCGGCCACCATTCCTGGGAGTCGGTCATCAGGGCCTTGAGGTCCTTGCGGAGCGCCTCGAGGTCGAGCTTCTTGAACTCCTCGGCGTAATCGAAGGCCGGGCCCATCGGGTTGCCGCGCTGGTTGTTCTGGTGGAGGATGCTCAGGTTGAGCTGATTCGGCCACCAGTCGCGGTTACCCATCGCCGCGGCGGCGGTGTGACGGTTGGCGGGGGCGGGGTTGCCCATCACGGGGCATTTGGAGATGTCGGACATGTCGGGTTTGTTGGGTTGAGTGGAAGGGGTGGCCTGGGCCATCAGCTGGCCAGGAGTGAACGTAAGCGTCAGCGCGGAGAGCGCCAGCAGCTTCATGGTTTGGGATAAGGGATGCATGGTGGAGGGAAAGTTCAGGAGCGGGACTTGCGCTGGCAGGCGGGGCAGGTGCCCCAGTAGATCACCTCGGCTTCGTCGATCTGGAAGCCGTGCTGGTCATGGGCGTGCAGGCAGGGGGCGGCGCCGACGGCGCAGCATACATCCTCGGTCTGGCCGCAGCTGCGGCAGACGAGGTGGTGGTGGTTGTCGCCGACGCGGTCCTCGTAGCGGGCGGGCGAGTGGGCCGGTTGGATGCGGCGGATGATGCCCTTGTCGGTGAGGACGTTCAGGACGTTGTAGACCGACTGGCGGGAGATCGCCCCGATTTCCTGCCGCACCTGTTCGGCGAGGTCGTCGGCGGTGGCGTGGGGGTGGTGGGCGACCGCGCGGAGGACCGCCAGACGCTGCGCCGTCACGGGAAGGTCATGCTGACGAAGGGTGGTCTCCGGGTCCTGCACAGAGCTTAACAAGGTACAGTTTTAGACTTTGTCAAATTAATGAAAAGATTCCCGCGCCGGCCGGACGGTACTCCGATTACTTAGCGGCCGGCTTGGCCTTGGGCTTGGGCGAGGCGGCCGCCGCTGACCATTCCACGGGGAGATTGGCCGCCTTCAGCAGGTCGCGGACCCGCGCGTAGGGCACGGCTTGGACGTCCAGCCCCTCGCGGGCGGCGATGCCCGCCGCCATGGCCGCGGCCTGCCCGAGCTGCATGAAGACCGGCTCCATGCGGATCGAACCGTGGGCGGCGTGCGTGGCGCTCAGGCAGACCGGCACGAGGAGATTGGCGCACTCCGCGGCCTTCGGGACCAGGCTTCGGTAGGAGACACCGTAGGGACGCGGCGGGACGTTCCAGATCACGCCATCGCGTTCGACCGTGCCGCGGGCCGTGACGAAATAACGCACCGCGTGGGAATCGAGGCCGAAGCTGGCGAGCGCGATGGGTTCCGGCGGCGTGCGCTTCCCTTTGCAGTCGAGTTCCGTCATCACGTACTCGCCGGCGAGGCGGCGGGCCTCCCGGATGTAGATCATCGGGGAGAAACCGCCGAGTTCGCTGAACTCGTCCTTGCAGAGGCCGTAGCGGGCGGTCTGCTCGCGGATCGCAGCGGGTACCCGCGGGTGGTGGGCGAGCGTCCAGAGGTGGCCGCGGATGTAGAGCTCATGCGCCTGCTCGATCTCCCGGCGGCGGGCGTAGGAGGCCTCGGGGTAGTCCCAGTTGGCGCCGACGTAATCCGTGCCCACGGCGTGCATCGAATTCCAGTCGGCCTTGTTGTTGGGTAGCTTGTGAATCAGGGCCGGCAGACGCAGGTCGCCGGCCTCGAGGTTGCGGAGTAGCATCTCGTGGTCCAGTTCGCGGTAGCCCGCAGGCTTCTCGAAGGGCAGGCGGTTGGCCGGCTCCGTCGTGACGCAGAGACGATAGTTGTAGGCCTGGATGCGGTGGTCCCCCTCGCCGGGTTTCGGGTCCGCGGCGAAGACGAAGGGCAGGAGGCCGCTGGCCTGGTCGCCGGGCTTCACGTACGGGTCGACGTCCTTGATGAAGTGGTCCTTGTCCTTCTGCGTGTAATGTTTGCGGGGCTTATCGTCGCCGCGCTGCATGCCATTGAGCGTCTCGCCGTGGAGCGCGTTGGGTTCGCGGCCGACCGCGTAGCTCACGCCGGCGGCGGCCATCAGGTCGCCCACATAACTCGCGTCGATGAAGACCTTGGCGGCGAAGACCTGGCCGGAAAGGGTGCGGAACGAGACGATCCGGTTGCCTTGCTTGGTGACACCGCCCGGGCTCCGGTCGAGTTGCTCGCCCCGCACGACCTCCAGCCCGCTGTCCTTCACCAGGCCGTCGACCGCCGCCTGGGCCACGTGCGGCTCGAAGTAGTCCACGTAAGGTTTGCCGTAGTGCTGCCCGATCCGGCCGTAGATCTCGCGCGCCACGCCGCCGACCGCCTCGCGGTGGAAGATGTCGCTGGCGGAAAGCCCGCTGCAGGTCATCCCCCCGAGGAACTTCGTCGTGTTCACCAGCACCACCTTCGAGCCCTGGCGTTTCGCCTGCACGGCGGCGGCGACCGCCGCGGCGGAGTCGCCGTAGACCACGATGTCGTAGGGCTCGCCCGCGGCGCGCAGGCCGGTGACGGCGCCGAGCAGGAGCAGCAGGGTGCGTAGGCGGGCGGGCAGGGGCATGTCGCGACGCTGGCGCGCGCCCGCGCGGAGTCAAAACTTCTGGCGGCTCAGGACAGGATCGGGCGGATCACCCGGCCGTGCACGTCGGTCAGGCGGCGCTCCGCCCCGTTGTTGTAGAAACTCAGACGTTCATGGTCCAGGCCCAGCAGGTGCAGGATGGTGGCGTGCAGGTCGTAGATGGTCGTGACATCCTGCACGGCCATGTGGCCGAACTCGTCGGTCGCGCCGTGGCTGTAGGCGCGTTTCACGCCGGCGCCCGCCAGCCAGACGGTGAAGCCCTTCGGGTTGTGGTCGCGGCCGTTGGCCCCGCGCTGGAAGGTGGGCATGCGACCGAATTCGGTGACGAAGGCGACGAGCGTGTCCTTGAGCAGCCCGCGGCCCTTGAGGTCCTTGAGCAGTGCGGCGGCGGGCTGGTCCAGGATGGGCGCGTGGACGGCGTACTGGTCGGCGATCCGCTTGTGGCCATCCCAGTTGCCGACCCCTTCGCCCATGGCGTAGGAACCGTTGAAGAGTTGGACGAAGCGCACCCCTTTCTCCAGCAGTCGCCGGGCGAGGAGGCAGTTCCGCGCGAAGCCCGCCTTGTTCGCGTTGGTGTCGTCGGCCCCGTACAGCGCGCGCGTCGCGGGCGACTCGCCGGAAAGGTCGGACAGCGCGGCCGCCTCCAGCTGCATGCGCGCCGCCAGTTCGTAGGAGGAGATCCGCGCGGAGAGGTCGGCGTCGCCCGGATTCCGCTCCAGGTGGCGGTCATTGAGGCGGCGCAGGAACTCACGGGTGGCCTGGTCGGATTCCGCCGAGATCCCGGCTGGCCGGGCCAGGTTGGGGATGGCGCGCTGGGCGCTGAACGCCGTGCCTTGGAAGGACGCAGGCAGGAAGGCGCTGTTCCAATGGCGCGGACCATTCTGGGGGACCCCGCGCGGGTCGGGGATGGCCACGAACGCCGGCAGGTTCTGGTTCTCGCTGCCCAGCGCGTAGGTCACCCAGGCGCCCATGCTCGGGAATCCATCGAGGGTGAAGCCCGTGCCCATCTGGCTCTCCGCCGGGCCATGCGTGTTCGACTTCCCCGTCATCGAATGGATGAAGCACATCTCGTCGGCCAGGTCGGCGAGGTGCGGGAGTAGGTCGCTCACCATCTTGCCCGACTGGCCCCGCGGTTTGAAAGCCGCGATGGGCTTGATGAGGTTGCCGTTGGCGCCTTGGAAGGTGACCAGTCCCTCGGAGCCCGGCATCGGCGTGTCGTGCCGCTTGATCAACTCCGGCTTGTAGTCGAAGGTGTCGACGTGGCTGAGCGCCCCGGAGCAGAAGATGACGAGGACGCGCTTGGCCTTGGGTTCGAAGTGCGGCGGGCGGGGGGCGTAGGGATGCGCTGGGTCGATGGGCGGGCGCAGAGGCGAGGCGGCCAGGAGTCGGTCTTGCGAGAGCAGGTGCGCCAGCGCGATGCTGCTCAGGCCGGACAGCGTGCGGCCGAGGAAGCCGCGTCGATCGAGGAGGTGGCTCATTCGAGGCGGAGGAATTCGTTGGAGTTATACAGCGCGCGGGCGAAGGCGGGCAGGCCCTGCGCGGCGATGA
>CAIRWP010000319.1 GCA_903882335.1 uncultured Opitutia bacterium
TCTACGTCCCGCATTATCAGCGCTCCGCGGTCTTCTTCGGCGACTGGAAACTGATCGCCCCGCACGGCAACCCGCAGGGCAAGGCCGAGCTCTACGACCTGGCCACCGACCCCTCCGAGCAGCATGACCTCGCCGCGGAGCAGCCCGCCAAACTCGCCGAGATGCGCGCCCGTTTCGTCGCCCTCAAGGCCGGCGATCTGCCCGAGATCCCCGCCGGCGCCCAGCTCAAGCACTCTTCCGCCAAATGAAACTCTGCCCGCTCCTTCTCTGCCTCGGCCAGCTGGCCGCCCCCGCCGTCGCCGCGGGCGTCCCCGGCCCGGTGACGCCCCCGCCGGCGGCGCTGAAGCTCGACCCGTTCTACAAAAAATATGTGAGCGCCACCGGCCTGCCTATCGTGGCCTCCGGCGCGGTCGACGACCATGCGCTCCTGGAGGTGGCCTACCTCGCCGACCTCATGCTGGCCAAGCGGCCCGACGTGCGCACGGCGATGATCGCCAACGGTTCCCGCGTGATCATCATGGGACGCGGCGAGTTCACGACGGACATCCCGGAGTACGCGCACATGAAGCCCAAGGAATACTGGGACGCCCGCGCCCGCGGCCTGGGCGGGTCCGAGACCGATCCGGTCTGCTCCTGCGCGGAAGAGAACGTGCTGGCTTTCCCCGGGGATCCCTACGCGGCCGAGAACATCTTCATCCACGAGTTCGCGCACAACATCCACCTGCGCGGCATGCTCAAGGTCGACCCGACCTTCGACCGGCGCCTGAAGGCGACCTACCAGGCGGCCATGGCCCAGGGCCTGTGGAAGGGCAAGTACGCCGCGACCAACCACCATGAGTACTTCGCCGAGGGCGTGCAGTCCTGGTTCGATGACAATCGCGTCAACGACCACGACCATAACCACGTCCACCTGCGCGCGCAGCTGGTCGAGTATGACCCCGGCCTGGCCGCGATGTGCCGCGAGGTCTTCGGCGACACCGAACTGAAATACGTGAAGCCGACGACCCGCCTGACGGGCCACCTGGCGGGCTACGACCCGTCGAAGGCCCCGACTTTCACCTGGCCGGAGCGACTCACGGCCGCCAAGGCGGAGATCCGCCGCAAGGCGCAGGAACGCGACCGGAAGGCCAACGCCGCGCCCGCCGGCAAGTGACCGGCCGGGCCCGGCTCAGCCCGCCCGGAGGTCCTTGAAGGCCGCCAAGGCGCGATCGCGACCGGCGGTCAGCCCGACGAGCGGGGCGGGGTAGGTCTTACCGAGGACCACCCCGGCCTCGGCGAGGACATGCATCGGGGCCTCCCAGGGCTGGTGGATCCACTCGGCGGGCAGTTGGGCGAGCTCGGGTACCCACCGACGCACATACTCGCCCTCGGGGTCGAACTTCTCGCCTTGGAGCACCGGATTGAAGACGCGGAAATACGGGGCGGCGTCGGCCCCGCAGCCACCCGCCCACTGCCAGCCCATGGTGTTGGCGCCGAGGTCGGCGTCGACGAGCGTATCCCAGTACCACTTCGCGCCGTCGTTCCACGGCTGGAGGAGGTGCTTCACGAGCACGGAAGCGGCGATCATGCGGACGCGGTTGTGCTGCCAGCCGGTCTGCCACAACTGGCGCATCCCGGCGTCGACGATCGGGTAGCCGGTGCGACCGACTTGCCACGCCCGCAGGAGCTGCTTGTCCCGCTGCCAGGGGAATTTCGCGAACTCCTTGCGCAGCGGCTGGTCGGGGGTCTCGGGGAAGTGATGGATCAGGTGCTGCGCGAATTCGCGCCAGCCCACTTCGGCGACATATTTATCGCCGCCCTTCGTGCCGAGTTTCCCGGCCGTGCGGACGGCATCGACGATCTCGAGCGGGGAGATCTGTCCGAAGTGCAGGTACGGCGAGAGGCGCGACGTGCCGTCGAGCTTGGGGATGTCGCGGTCGGTGGGGTAGTCCTTCACCGGGGCGGCGACGAA
>CAIRWP010000320.1 GCA_903882335.1 uncultured Opitutia bacterium
CCGCCCAGGCAGTTCTGCAGCGACAGACCGCCAACGCAGGCCGCGTGCTGGTGGGCGGCGAAGTCCAGTCGGACACACCGGTCAGCGTGGAGATCCGCCTCGATGGAGGCGAATGGAAGCCCGTGCCGACGATGGAAAACCCTGGCACTATCGTCGTCCAAAGCTTCTCCCAAACCCTCGACCTCCCCAAGGGCATGCATACGCTCGAAGCCCGCGCTGTCCGCGACGGACGGACACTGGCCAATGCGCCCAGCGTGAAATTCGGCATCGGTGAGGTCTTCGTCGTGACAGGTCAGTCGAACTCCGCGAACCACGGCGCCGTCAAGACCAAGGCCACATCCGACCAAGTATTTACGCTGACGCCCAAGGGCACCTGGCAACCCTGCGCCGACCCGCAACCCGGAGCTTCCGGCGGCGGCGGCAGTATTTTGCCCGCCCTCGGCGACGAACTCCAGAAGCGCCTCGGCGTTCCCATCGGCTTCATCCCCTGCGGCATCGGAGCCACCAGCGTCAGGGAATGGCTCCCCACCGGCGTCCCCTTCCCGAACCCGCCGACCATCGTGAGTCGCGTGCGCAAGACCGCCGACGGCGCATGGGAAGCCGACGGCAAGGCCTATGCCATGCTCGTGACTCGGATGCGCTCAGTGCCGTCCTTCCGCGCGGTGCTCTGGCACCAAGGCGAAAGCGACGCCAACCAGAAAGACGCCACGCGCACTTTATCCGGTAAACTGTATGCGGAATACCTGACCAAGCTCATCGCCGGTGCAAACAAGGACAGCCAACGGACCGCTCCTTGGTTCGTGGCCCAAGTCAGTTACCACGGCCCCACGGACGTCGGCTCCGAGGATATTCGTTCCGCCCAAGCCAGCCTCTGGAAAAACGGCGTTGCGCTCGAAGGGCCGGACTCCGATGCCCTCCGCGGCCCGCTACGGGATAACGGCGGTCAAGGCGTTCATTTCTCCGGCGAGGGGCTCAAGGCCCACGCCCATGCCTGGGCCGAGAAACTCGTCCCTTGGATCGAATCCCAACGCTGATTTCCCATGCGCACCACGCTAGCCTACCTACTCCTCGCCCTCTCCAGCCTGCACGCCGCGATCTCGCCAGACCACCTCCGTCGGCTACAAGAGGAGGCGGCGGAGGCGCTGGTCATCAAAGCCGACCAGGTCGACGTCAAGATCACCGAGGTCACGGACGGCCGACGAATCGACGTTCAGGTCACCGCCAGCGTCCAGTCCGTCCTCCGCTCCAAGGCCGGACACAAACCCGGGGATGTGGTGAAGATCGCCTACAAGGTCATGGACTTGAAGAACCCTCCACCCGGACCGGACGAAGCCAAGGTCCTGGCGAAAGGCGAAACCGTCCGCGCCTACCTCGACCACGCCGGCGACAAACAACCCCTCCGCCTGGCGGTCTACGGGCATAGTTTCCAGAAGCCCTGAATCCGCCGATGCGTCTCGCCCTGATCCTGAGCTTACTGGCCGCCGCCCTGGGCGGGGCCGAGAAGCGTCGTCCTAACATCCTGGTCATCGTCAGCGACGACCACGGCTATGCCGATGTCGGCTTCAACGGCGGCCAGGCCGTCGCCACGCCGCACCTCGACGCGCTGGCCGCGTCCGGCGTGCGCTGCACCAGCGGCTACGTCACCCACCCGTTCTGTTCCCCGACGCGCGCGGGCTTGCTGACCGGACGTTACCAACAGCGTTTCGGGCACGAGAACAATCCCGCCCACGATCCTAAGAACCCCGCCTTAGGCTTGCCGTTGTCCGAAAAGCTTTTGCCGCAATACCTGCAAGAAGCCGGCTATCGGACCGGTTGGATCGGCAAATGGCACCTCGGGGCCACCCCCGCGCAGGCCCCGTGGAATCGAGGCTTTGAGCAAACCTATGGTTTCATCGGCGGCGGCCACATGTTCTCG
>CAIRWP010000321.1 GCA_903882335.1 uncultured Opitutia bacterium
AGCCACACGCTCACCGCCGAGGTCATCCAGCGCAAGGTCGCCGAGCACTACCGCATCCAGATGTCCGACATGACCTCCAAGCGCCGGATGCAGAACATCGCCTTCCCGCGCCAGGTCGCCATGTACCTCGCGACCCAGCTCACTGGCATGTCCCTCGTCTCCATCGGCCAGGCCTTCGGCGGCCGCGACCATGGCACCGTCATCCATGCCCGCAAGACCGTGACCAACCAGATGGAGGTCGACACGAACGTCCGCCGCACCGTCGAGTACCTGCGCGCGCAGCTCTCGACCAATCGCTGAGCCTTCGCTCAGTCCGGAACGAGGCGACCGCGAGGTCGCCTTTTTCGTGCCTAGCCGGCGGCGGGCAGGCTGCGGAGCAACGCGGCCACCGCCGCCACCTTCGCCTGGTCCGCGACCGGGATGGCGTCAGCCGGCCAATCCGGCGCCGCCCCCAGCGAAACGGAGGGAGGGCGCACGCGCATCGCGGTCGGTTGCACGCCGCGCAGGGAGGCATGGATTTCCGAGACGCCGCTGAGGCGGATGACTTCGGCGATGTTGCCGAGGTTGAGGCCGCCGCCGGCGAGGATCGTGCAGCGTCGGCCGGCTTGTTGGACGAGTTTGGCGAGGGTCGCGGCGCCGGTGAGCGCGTCGGGCGCCTGACCCGAGGTCAGGACGCGGTGGCAGCCGGCGGCGATGATCGCCTCCAGGGCCGCTTCCGGCTGGGCCGCCCAGTCGAAGGCCCGGTGGAAAGTGACGGCCATACCCTTGGCGGCCGCCACGAGCCGGCGAGTGCGCTCGAGGTCGACCGTGGCATCCGGGCGCAGGAGCCCGAAAACGACCCCATCCGCACGGGCTTCGCGGGCCACGGCGATGTCGCGTAGCATGATCTTGTACTCGGCGTCGGTGTAGAGGAAATCGCCCCCGCGCGGCCGGATCATCACGTGCAGTTTGACCCCGGGGAGCTCCCGGACGGCCTCGATGGTGCCCAGGCCCGGGGTGGTGCCGCCTTCGGCGGTGTTCTCGCAGAGTTCGATGCGGTCAGCCCCGCCTTGCTGGGCGGCCAGGGCCGAGGCGTAGGAATAGGCGACGATCTCGAGAAGGGGCATGGGGACGGCCCGCAGGCTAGGGCAGGGCGGGGCCGATGCAAACCCCGGCTTCGGCCAGGTGCCCCCCTAATCTGTTTGCCAGCGGTGACGGCCCTGCCTTGATGGCCAAGTTCCTTCAGATTCATTCCCAGGGGAGTCCGTGACCGGACTGAGATGAGGCTTGGCCTCGAACCCTCGTACCTGATGCGCCTCGGCGCCGTAGGAAGCGGATTTTCAGCCCACATCCCCCGCTTCCCGCGTTCCACCCAGGTCCGCGCGGACAGCCTTTTCTTCCGATTCTCAGCTCCTCTTTCCCACTTATCCTCCCTCCTCCTTCCATGGTCTCCGACAACAAGCCTACCACCTTCCCGAACTCGACCCGCGTCTACGTGCCGGGCTCGCGTCCCGACCTCCTCGTGCCGATGCGCGAGGTGAAACTGGCCGACACTTCCCGTCCGGACGGCAGCAAGTCGGCCAACGAGCCGGTCCGCATCTACGATACGTCGGGGCCTTGGGGCGATCCCGCCTTCCATGGGGATGTCGAGCAGGGCCTGCCCGCCATCCGCGCCGCCTGGATCCGCGAGCGCGGCGACGTCGAGGCCGTGGCCGGTCGCGAACTTAAGCCGGAGGACGACGGCTACCTTTCCTGGAAGCACGCCGAGACCGCCCAGCGCGCGACCTCCCGCAACCGCCTCGTCCAGTTCGATCGCGCCGGTCGCCAGGTGTACAAGGGCAAGCCCGGGCAGCGTCCGACCCAACTGGCCTACGCCAAGCAGGGCATCATCACGCCCGAGATGGAGTACATCGCCATCCGCGAGAACATGCGTCTGGTGGCCGACCAGACGGATTCGACCCGCCGTCATGACCTGACCTTCCAGCACAAGGGCGAGTCCTTCGGCGCGGCCATCCCGAAGGTCATCACCCCCGAGTTCGTCCGCTCCGAGGTCGCCCGCGGCCGCGCCATCATCCCGGCCAACATCAATCATCCGGAGCTCGAGCCCATGATCATCGGCCGCAACTTCCTGGTGAAGATCAACACCAACATCGGCAACTCCGCGGTGGCCTCGTCCATCGAGGAGGAAGTCGAGAAGATGCGCTGGTCCATCAAGTGGGGTGGCGACACCCTGATGGACCTTTCCACGGGCAAGAACATCCACCAGACCCGCGAGTGGATCCTGCGCAACTGTCCGGTGCCCGTCGGCACCGTGCCGATCTACCAAGCCCTCGAGAAGGTCAACGGACGCGCCGAGGACCTGACCTGGGAGATCTTCCGCGACACCCTCATCGAGCAGGCTGAGCAGGGCGTCGACTACTTCACCATCCATGCCGGCGTCCGCCTGGCCTACATCCCGCTGACCGCCCGGCGCGTCACCGGCATCGTCTCCCGCGGCGGCTCGATCATGGCCAAGTGGTGCCTCTCGCACCACAAGGAGAACTTCCTGTACACCCACTGGGACGATATCTGCGATATCATGGCCGCCTATGACGTCAGCTTCTCGATCGGCGACGGCCTCCGGCCCGGCTCGATCGCCGACGCCAACGACGAGGCCCAGTTCGCGGAGCTGAAGACGCAGGGCGAGCTCACGACCCGCGCCTGGGAGCGCGGCGTGCAGGTCATGAACGAAGGCCCCGGCCACGTGCCGATGCACATGATCAAGGAGAACATGGACAAGCAGCTGGAGTGGTGTCACGAGGCGCCGTTCTACACGCTGGGACCGCTCACCACCGACATCGCCCCGGGCTACGACCACATCACCTCCGCCATCGGTGCCGCGATGATCGGCTGGTACGGCACCGCGATGCTCTGCTACGTCACGCCGAAGGAGCACCTGGGGCTGCCGAACAAGAACGACGTCCGCGAGGGCGTCATCGCCTACAAGATTGCCGCGCACGCCGCCGACCTCGCCAAGGGCCACCCGGCCGCGCAGATCCGCGATAACGCCCTGTCCAAGGCCCGTTTCGAGTTCCGCTGGCCCGACCAGTTCGCCCTGGCCCTCGACCCCGAGCGCGCTCAGGAATACCACGACGAGACCCTCCCGCAGGAGTCCGCCAAGACCGCGCACTTCTGCTCCATGTGCGGCCCGAACTTCTGCTCGATGCGCATCTCGGACGACATCCGCAAGTTCGCCGACGCCCAGGGGGTCTCCGAAACCGAGGCGCTGGCCAAGGGGATGGAGGAGAAGTCCAAGGAGTTCCGCGAGCAGGGCGGCGAAATTTATCAGTAATAGGTTTAGGTGGTAGCGGTTAGCGGTTGGCGGTTGGGGTAAAACCCACGCCACACCTCTTGCCGTTCCCGACCGCTAACCGCTGTCCGCTGTGTCCTTGAAGAAGCCATCCTCCACCGCCTGGTACGACTCGCCGTTGTACTACGACATGGTGTACGCGGACTACACAAAGAAGGAGACGCGTTTCATCGAGGGGATCATGCGGAAGCACGGTCCGAAACTGGCCGGCCCGATGCGCGTCTTCGAGCCGGCCTGCGGTTCCGGCCGGCTGCTCGAATCGCTGGCTGCCCGCGGCCACACCGTCCACGGGTTCGACCTGAACAAGCATCAGGTCGCCTTCGCCAAGCATCGCCTGAAAGCCAAAGGCCTGACGGGTAGGGTGTGGCGCGATCGGTTGCAGGATTTCACGGTGCCGAAGGGGGCCCGCTATGACGTCGCCCACTGCTTCGTCAGCACCTTCAAGTACATCGATACCGAAGCCGGCGCGGTCAGGTCGCTGCGC
>CAIRWP010000322.1 GCA_903882335.1 uncultured Opitutia bacterium
ATCCGCCGCTTCCCCGGCGACGATCCGGATCTGCTCGAAAGGCGCCCGGGGCGGCCGGCCGACGAGGAAAGGCACGTGATTGATGTCTCCGGAGGTACCGTTCGACATCGCGGCGACAAAGCCCTCCCCGGCACCGAGCCGGGAAGGCATGAGCCGGGCGAACTCCCCATAATAATCGGCCGAAACCTGACCCGCCGGAGTCCCGCCGACGTAATGCAGGGAGTAATTGGCGAATAAGGCCAGGGGCTTGCGCTTGGCGTCGACCACGGAGAGGACGCTGATGTCAGGATCGGTGGGGCCAGCCGGCCGGTCCAGCACGTCAGGCGAGGTACCGGGGTTCATCTTCACTTGGTCATATTCACCGAAGGGATTAGGCGGCATCTTGCCGGGCTTGAGGTACCAGCGCCGGTTGAAGACCTCGTGGGTCAGGGGCCGCGCGGCGGCGCCCACCGCCGCGGGACGCAAGGAAGCGTGCGCCCGGATGATGGCCTGCGAGATCCCCTCCAGCATCACCTGCCGATAGGCGACCGCCTTGGCGTCCGCAGCAGACGGCTCGTCCGCCGGGTTCACGCCGGAATGGGTATGCGTGCCGCTGACGAGCATGTGCTCCACGGGGATGCCGGTGGCCTTGGCGGCCAGCTCCTTGGCCTCGGCGACGACCTTCTTGGGCACGCCGAGGTTATCGATCACGACCCAGACGACCTGGGTCTTGCCATCGTCCAGGACCAAGGCGCGCGCATTGAGCGGATCATGGGCGGTGGTGGCCAGATTAGCGTTGAAGCCCCCGGGCATGTTCATGGGGAACTCCTTCGGGGTGATGTCCGCCGCCGCCGCCCCGGCCTTCAAGGGAGCCGCCGAAAGCTCGGCGACCGTGGAAACGACCAATAAACAAGCCAGGATAGGGGGACGCATAGGTCAGGGGTACGCCCGACATCCTGCCTCCCCTCGCCACCCTTTCAACCCCGCATCCGTCGCCTCGAGGTAGGGTCAGCACTGCGTGCTGACCTAGCCGCCTCCGGTAGGGATGGCCGGCCCGGTCATCCTTGTATCCACGTAGGGACAGCACCACGTGCTGTCCTAGCCGCCTCGGGTAGCGACGCGTCCGCTGTCTCTCGGTAGGGTCGGGACCGCGTCACGACATAGCTGCGGGGGGCAGGGTTGAGCGCCCTCGCTCAACCGCGGCTGATCAGGGGTGGTCAGCTCTACCCTAACTGACCTCCGGCCCTCCGGGCCGGGATGAGCCCGCCTAATGCTCCGCCCTCCGTAATCATAAGTTACTTATGCCTTCGGGACCGGCCCCGCGCCCCTTGCGCCCGCGGCGCGGAAATGTCAGTCTAGAACTTTATACAACAATACCACCCTGCTCTTTCGCCTCCTCCCGTGAACCGTTTCGCCCGCCTGCTGCCCTTCCTCCGCAACTCCCTCCTCATCGTCGGCGCGCTCGCCTTCGCCCTCGGCCTCGCCTTTCTGCTCGACCGTTCCACCGATCGTCAGGAAGCGAAAGTCATCCCGGGCGTGATCGCTCCC
>CAIRWP010000323.1 GCA_903882335.1 uncultured Opitutia bacterium
CCCAGCGCAACAACGGCGGCGCCCGCCAGCGCGGCGCCAAGGGTTCCACGCTGACCGGCGAGGACCTCCTCAGTTTCGCCCCCGCGGGCAAGTGGGTCGCGGCCCTGGGTCCGGAGGTGCGCGGGCGCTTCGACGCCGCCCTGTCCCACGCCATCCTCGTCAACGCCGACTTCGACGCCGCCTCCGAGCGCATCCTGGAGCTCAGCAAGCGCCACCCCCAGGCCGCCATCGCCCTCGCCGAGGACTTCATCTCCGCCTGGGCCCAGGCCCATAACCCGCAGCTGCCCGAGGAGCTCCGCAAGAAGTACGGGCTGCCCGAGGAGACCCGCATCCCCGTCACGCCCGTCATGATGGAGCGCAACATCGACAGCCTCGCCCGCATGATGGGCCTCTTCCGCCAGGCCGGCATCGCCCCGCGCGACTACAACCGCGTGGTCACGGCCTTCGATCTCGCCTATAGTAACGCCGAGGCGTACCGCGAGTCGCACCTCGAGAAGGTCTTCGGCCCGATCCCGCAGCTGAGCGAGCAGGTCTTCTTCCTCATCACCCAGCGCATGCAGGCCAACCTCTCCGACCGCTGGCGCAAACCCGAGACCCAGAAGGTCGGCCTGACGCGCCGCACCGATACCCAGACTTACGAGATGGTCTCCGCCGGCTACGCGCAGACGCTCCGGATGGTCGACCAGTGGCTGGCCGGCCGCACCGACAGCGCCCGGGCCCTGACCTTCGCCGGCGGCCTGCTGTGCGAGTGGGGCGACTACGAGTTCTTCCAGGAGCTCGCGCCCATGGACACGCAGAAGCGCCTGCTGGCCTACAAAGAGCGCAACCTGCAGTCGCAGGAATACTTCCAGCGCGCGGTCGACGCCTACGGTCGCGATGTGCTGCGCAAGAACCCGGCCGACTACTCCATCGACATCCACCTCGCCTGGTTCAACACGCTCCTCGGCATCGGGCCCAACGGTAACCTGAACCTGGGCAAGACGATGAACCGCGCCGCGCTCGGCCGGATCCGCACCTCCCTCCAGGCGCTCCCAGGTAAGGCCGCCGCGACGCACCTCAGCATGCTCGCGAAGGTCCTCAACGCCCGCCTGGCCGACGAACGCGAGCCCTTGCACGAGGACCTGAAGTACCGCTACCTCGCCAGCGCCCTGGTCGTGACCAAGGACGACCCCTTCACGCTCGGCCTCCAGAAGAAGGTCGCCTACTTCGACGAGCTGCTCAGCGAGATCCGGCTCCAGACGCGCGTCGACGGCCCGAACACCGTCGGCGTCGACCAGGAGTTCGGCATCCTCGTCAGCGTGCTCCACACCGAGGCGATGGGGCGCGTCGCGCGCTTCAGCCAGTACCTGAGTAATGAGTCGCCCGCCGCCGTCGGCCCCGGCGGCCAGCCCAAGGCCAAGCAACGCCGGTCGCTGACCCCGCGCAAGGGCAAGGATTCCGCCGGCGCGCGCGATGACTTCGAGATCGCCCTGACGGAGGCCCTCGCGCCGTTCTTCGACGTCCGCTCCATCACCTTCTCGGCGCCTGACGTGAAGCCGCGCCCGTCCGCCCGCCCGGGCTGGGAGGAGACCACGCTGGCCTACATCCTCGTCAAGGCCAAGGACGCCAGCGTCGACAAGGTACCGCCGGTCTCCCTCGACCTCAAGTTCCTCGACCTGTCCGGCCCCGTCACCATCCCGGCCTCCTCCGCCGAGACGCTCCTCAAGGTGCAGCCAGGGCTCGTCGCCCCGCGCCCGGCCCAGAAGGTCGAGGTCCTGCAGACCTTGGATACCCGGCAGTTCGCCATCAACGGCGCGCTCACGCTGGAGATCAAGGCCACCGCCCAGGGCTTGGTCCCCGAACTTGATATGCTGCTCGACCTCGAGCCGCTCCGCAAGGTCGCCGAGGTCCGCCAGGTGACCCCGCACGAGGGTCTGCTCATCCGTGAGCTGAGCACGTGGGGCGACCAGGTCGGCCCGCGCTCCGAGCGCCTCTGGACCATCACCCTCGACGGCGACCCGATCCGCGCGCGGAACCAGGCGACCGAAGTGCCGTTCCCGGCCGCCCGCTCCAAGGACGTGGCCGTGGTCTGGCAGACCTTCGAGGACCAGGACCTTAAGGTGCTCCCGAAATCCTCGGTCCTCTTGGACCGCGTGAAGACGGCCCCCGGGGCCGGTCTGGTCGCCGCCGCCGAGGAGACGCCCCTCTGGGCCTACGCCCTCGGCGGGCTCGTCCTGCTGGCCGGCGGTCTCTTCCTCGCGCTCCGGCCCAAGGGTCCGCCCGCGCCCAAGCCGCTGCGCGCCCGCGATGTCTTCAAGCTCCCCGCCAGCCTCGACGGCTTCGCGGTCGTCGCCTTGCTGCGCCGCATGGGCGCCAGCCCGCTGATGGCGCTGACCGCCCCGCAGAAGCAGGAGCTCACCGCCGACCTCGAGCGCGTGCAGTCCGCCTGCTTCGGCGCCGCCGCCGCGATGGCCGAGACCGACCTCAAGGCCGTGGCCGAGAAATGGCTGCGTCTCGCCCGCTGAACCCACCTTCACGAAAAACCATAACCTCCCCATGAAAGCCTCTTCTTCCGGCGTCGCCAGCGCCCAGCAATTCGTCGCCGATGTGCGCGGCCGCGTCGGCCAGGTCGTCGTCGGCCAGGACGTCGTCGTCGAGCGCGTGATGATCGCGATGCTCACCGGCGGCCACCTGCTCCTGCAGGGCATGCCCGGCCTCGCCAAGACCCTGCTCGTCAACACGGTCGCCAAGGCCATCCAACTGGATTTCCGCCGCATCCAGTTCACCGTCGACATGCTCCCGTCCGACATCGTCGGCTCCGAGGTCATCGACCAGAAGTCCGGCGATTTCCGCATCCACCGCGGGCCAATCTTCACCAACCTGCTGCTGGCGGACGAGATCAATCGCGCCGCCCCCAAGGTCCAGGGCGCGATGCTCGAGGCCATGCAGGAACGCAAGGTCACCATCGGCGGGCAGACCATGAAGCTCCCGACCCCGTTCCTCGTCATCGCGACGCAGAACCCGGTGGAGCAGTCCGGCACCTTCGAGCTGCCGGAGGCCCAGCTCGACCGTTTCATGCTCCTGCACCGCCTCGGCTACCCGACCCGCGATGACGAGCAGATGATCCTGCAGCGCCAGCTGGGCATGGGCCTGCGCAAGGAGGACGGCGGCGCCGTCCCGCGCTCGGCGTTCGACATGATCGACGACCGTCCGGTCGGCACCGCGGCCGACCTCGTCGCCGCGATGGAGGCCGTCCAGGCCGTCCACGTCAGCGAGGTCTTCCTCAAGCACAGCGTCGCGCTCGTGCGCCGTACGCGCGAGTCCAAGCTCCTGGATTTCGGCTGCTCGCCGCGCGCCGGCCTCGCCTTGGTCAACGCCGCCCGCGCCCGCGCGGTCATCCACGGCCGCGACTTCGTCACCCCGGAGGACCTCTTCGCCCTCGCGGAGGACATCGTCCTCCACCGCATCCGCGTGAGTTACGAGGCTTCCGCCGCCGGTCACACCGGCGCGCAGGTGCTGGAGTCCATCCTCGCCGGCCTCGGCTGAACGCATGCGTCGGACGCACCAGCTCGCCCCCGACCCGGTCGACGCCCGGCAGTTCGAGGTCGCCGTCAAGCACCTCGCGAACAGCCTGGACTTCGGCCAGGTCGACTCCGTCTTCCATGGGGCGGGGCTGGAGTACGCGCAATCCCGGCTCTACGTGCCCGGGGACGCGGTCAAGTACATCGACTGGAAGGTCTCGGCCCGCGTGGGCAAGCTGTTCGTGAAGGAGTTCCACGAGACCAAGCAGCTCCCGCTGTACCTGCTCCTGGACACCTCGGCCTCGATGTGCGTTTCGTCGCTGGCGCTGAGCAAGTACGCCTGGGCGATCCGCGCCGCCACCGGCATGGCCCTCGCGGCCCAATCCGCCGTCACGCCCGTCGGCCTGCTGGGGTGCGGCGCCGCCGACCTGCACATCCGGCCGACGCTCTCCCGCAACATCGTGATGGAGTGGTCGCACCGTCTCCGCCGCCATGACTTCACGGAGGCCACCTCGCTCGCGCGCCGCGCCCGCGAGCTCGCGCCGTCGTTGCGCCGCCGCACCACCATCGTGGTGCTGAGCGACCTCCATGACCCCGGCTCGCTGGAGGCCCTGCAGGTGCTGGCCCAGCAACACGACTGCGTCGTCCTGCATTTCGAGGATCCCGCCGAACGCGGCGTCGCGGGGACGGGCTTCTTCCGGGGCCGCGAGGCCGAGTCCGGTGAGGCCTTCCTCGGTCGCGGCGGCCGCCCGTGGGTCGACACCTCCGCCTGGAAGGCCGAGCTGACCCGCTTCGGCATCGACTACCTCCACCTGCCGACCGACGAGCCGATGGTCGGCAAGCTCCGCCACTTCCTCAAGCACCGCGTCCGCGGCCCGGGCACCGTCCGCTGACATGACCGACGCCCCCGCCCGCTCCCCTTGGCGCGGCCGCCTCGCCGCGGTCGCCGTGCTGCTCTTGCTCGGGCTCGGCCTGTGGTGGTGGCTGCGGACCGACGACGCCGTGAACGTCCCGCTGGGCGTCGAGCAGGCCGCCATCGTCACCTACGGGGGCCCGCCGCTCATGGTGAAGCCTTTCAAGTGGGGCGTGGGCGTGAACCTGCGCATCGCCCAGGTCTCGGAGCGCGACGGCCTGCGCGTCTACGATATCCGCTACTTGGCCAACCGCGCGGGCACCTTCGATCTCAAGGACTACCTCGGCTCGGAGGACGGTCGCCCGCTCGAGGGGCTGCCGTCGTTCCGTTTCACCGGCGACCCCAAGCTCTCCAAGGACCTCGAGTCGCGCATCCGCGAGACCGAACCGGCCGGGGTTGAGATTGGCGGGTATTACACCGTGACCTTGGCGGCGTTGGCGGTGGGCTGGATCGGCTGGCTCCTGCTCCTCATCTTCTACGGTCGACCAAAACCGGTCGTCGTCGCCCCGCCGGCCCCGCCGCCCACCTTGGCCGAGGAAATGCAGGCCCTGTTGACGCGGGTGGAGCAGGGGACCTTGGACGCCACCGGCGCCGCGCGGCTGGAGATGCTCCTCCTGCGCGCCTGGCGCGACGGGCTTGTGCCCGCGGACGCCCCCATGGCCCAGGTCCTGGCCGCCGTGGCCGCAGGTGAACGGACCCGCGACGGTCTGCGGACCCTCCAGCATTGGCTCCATCGCCGGGAAGCGACCGTCACCCGCGAGGAAATCGCCGCCCTCATCCGTCCCTTGGCGCAACCCGCCGCCTCCGCGCCCCGTCCGGCGCCCGCCCCGTGATCTTCCTCCATCCCCAGTGGCTCGCGCTGCTCGCGCTCCCCGTCATCCTCGCCTTCTACGAGTGGATCCGGCCCGGCCCGCGCGTCGCTATGCCCTTCGACCATGCGCGGCCGCCGCGGGGTCGGTTCGTCCGCGGGCTGATCCTCGCCGCGAACTGCCTGCCGGCGGGCTTGCTGGCGATCGCCATCCTCTTCCTCGCCCACCCGGTGACCTTCAACCCGCCCGAGGTCGAGCGGCAGCTGACGAACGTCCAGATCGTCCTCGATACCTCGGGTAGCATGACGGGTGTCTACGGGCCGCAGACCGACGGCAAGCGCACGCGCTTCGACGCCGCGATGGAGTCCACGCTGCAGTTCATCCGCTACCGCAAAGGGGACGCCTTCGGCCTCACCATCTTCTCCCGCAACTTCATCCACTGGGTCCCGCTGACCCAGGACGTCGAGGCCATCGCGCTGGCCCGGCCCTTCATCTCCCCCAACGTCTTCCCCGACAACCTCTGGGGCGGTACCCTGATCGGCAAGGCCCTGCTGGGTGCGTCGGAGCATCTTGCCGAGCAGGCCCAGGGCGACCGCATGATCATCCTCATCACGGACGGCGAGAGCAACGACATCAAACCCCCGAAGGATTCGGCCGTACTCGCCGAACTCCAGGCCAAGGGCGTCCGCGTCTTCGCCATCCTCATGACGGACAAGCCCGTCGAGCCCGCCCTGATCGGTATCGCCCGGTCCACCGGCGGGGAGGCCTTCAACGCCGTCACGCCGGAGGCCCTGCAGTCGGTCTTCAAGCGCATCGACGAGATGAAGAAGGTCGTCGTCCTCCAGAAGCAGCCCAAGGCCTCTGATTACTACGACCCGTTCTTCGTGCCCGGGCTGGCCTTGCTGGTCGCCGCCGTGCTCGCCTTGTTCGGCCTGCGCTACAACCCCTGGTAAACAAGAAGGCCGCCCGGGTGGGCGGCCTTCGGCGGGTCTTTCCGGTGGGCTTAGAAGCGGAACGTGTAGTTCGCCTTGATCTGGTGGGCGGACTTCAGGTCGGCGCCCGAATGGACGTCGTAGCTCAGGCCGGCCGAGCGGCCCGCGCCCAGGTCGGCCTGGAGGCCGATGCCGCCGCGGAAGATGTCCTGCCCGGCACCGTAGGTGTTGACGGTGAAGGAAGTCGGGGCGGAGGCGTCGGCGAAGCCCGCCTTGAGGTAGTTCCCGGTGCTTCCGAGGTTGTGCTCGTAGGCCACGTTGAGCGTGAGCGCCAACTGGGCGCCCAGCGGCAGCCTGCAGCCCAGGCCGGCCTCGGCGAAGGTGTTGGACTGGGAAGCCTCGGCGATGGCGAGGTTCGCTCCCGTACCGGTCTCCGCGAAGGCGTCCAGCTTGGACGCGCTGTAGTGCAGGCCGACGTAGGGGGTGAGCGCGCCGAGCTTGGCGAAGCTCAGGCGAGCCAGCGCAGTGCTGCCCTTCAGGCTCTGGTTGGCGAAGGACTGCCCTTGGCGCGAGCCATCTGCTTCCAGCCGGCCACCGGCGACGGCGAGGTCGAGGCGGGCGAAGTCCAGGTCGGTGGCGAAGCCGATGCCCAGGGATTGGCCGCGGCTCCTGGAGCTGAAGCCCGGCGCCGAGCTATCACCCTGGTTACGCGAGATCAGCAGCGAGACGTGCGCGCCGCGGGCGAGCGCCTTGGTGGCGATCGCGTAGCTGGAGTTGACGTCGTAACCGCCATTCATCGTGGTCGGCGAGGCCGTGAGGGTGGCCTGCTGCTGGTCGTAGCCGACTTGCACGTTCCAGCCTTCGGCGGCCGGCGCGGCCGCGGTCAGGGCGCGGGTCAACTGGAGGGAGTTGCGCCAGGCCATGATCATCGAGGCGCCATAGGGCTCGGGGGAGAGCGCGTCCAGGGCGTCGTCGGCGTTGGCGGCGCCGAGGAAGGCGACCGTCGCGGCGCCCATCTCGCCGGAGGCGAGGAAGGCCTTGGCCGTGGCGGAACCGCCGGCGTTGGCGCGTAGCACCGTGGCGTTGGTGAGGCCGTCCGCGTAGAGCGCGGAGGCGATGGCCTTGCGGTTATCGCCGGTCGTCAGGTCGGCGAAGGTCTGCGCTTCGTTCAGGCCCGAGCCGTGGATACGTCCGGTGGCGTTGTTGAAGAACACCTGGGTGGTCTGTGTGCTGCGGTCCAGGGTCGTGAAAGCCCCGGAGTAAGCGCCGGCGCCGACGGCCAGGACGGATTGCGTGCGGGCGAGGTCGAAGGTGCTGCCGGTCCTGGTGATCTTCAGGTTGCTGCCCGCCTGGAAGGTCGCGGTGCCCGAGACGAGCACTTGGTCATGTTGCGTACCCGCGGTGAGGCCCCAGACTTCGATGTCGAGCGTGCCGGCTTCGAGGTAGTTGCCGGTGACGTTGACCGTGCCGGGCGAGTTGCCCGGGGCGAAGGTCCCGAGGTTGGTCAGGTTGCCCGTGATGTTCGCGTTCCCGCCGAAGGCGCCGGTCTTGAGGACGCGGACGGCGGAGGTGAGCGTGCCGTTGGCGATGAGGGTGCCGGCTTCGACGTTGGTGTTGCCGGTATAGGTGGTGGCGCCGCCGAGGGTCAGGGTGCCGGCGCCGTTCTTCCAGAGGCCGCCCGTGCCGCCGATCGCCCCGGAGACCGTGGTGTTCGCGGTGGTGTTGAACACGCCGCCGGTCCCGGTGAGGGCGACGTCATGGGCGATGGTCGTCCCGCTGGCGACCACGACGCCGCCGTTACCGAGGGTCAGGAGGTTGCCGACCAAGCCGCTGTTGCTGCCGGCCTTGTAGTTGAGGGCGATGAACTGGCCTCCTTCGACGAGGGTCGCGGCGCTCGCGCCCGTGGCGGCGGCATGGTTCTGGGTCGCGACCAGGAACCACTTGCTGCCGACGACACCGTCGTTCACGATCGAAGTGATGTCGATGATGCCCGAGTGCTCTTCGTCGATGGTCTGGAAGAGGGTCGCGCCAGTGGTGAAGCGACTACGGTCGGATTCGAAGATCTGCACGGCGTTGGTCTCGCGCAGGGCTTGCGTGGCGAGGGTCGGGTCCACGATCCAGTGCTTGGCGACGTACGCGTTGTTGCCCGGGTCCTCCTGGATGTAGATCAGGCCGTCGTTGCCGACCGTCAGGTTATCGAAGCTGCGGGCCTTGGCGCCGTCGCGGCCCGTGATGTTGTTCGCGTCGACCAGGACCCGGATGTTGCCGCCCGTGGTCAGGATGCCGTTGGCGGCGTCGCTGTTGAAGTCCAGCTGGTAGATTTTGGAGGTGACCGTGACGTTGTTCATCGCGCTCCCGCTGGCGCCGGTGGTGGCGAGGATCAGGGAGTCGTGGTCGAGCCAATGGGCGTCTTCCGGCCGGGCGAACTGGGTCACGCCGGCCGCCGTCGAGGCGGCCTGGAATTCGGCGCCGGTCTTGGCGGCGATGGTGGCGTTGGTGAAGATCGGGGCGAGCGTGAAGGTGCCGTTGATGCCCGTGGCGTTCTCCAGGGCGATGGCGCCCGAGTATCCGACGGACGAGCTCGCCTTCACGCCGTAGACCTGACCGTTCGCGAGGCCCGCACGTTCGACGGCGTTACCGCTGTTGGTCTTGGTGCCGAGGTAGACGTAGACTTCGCCCGGGGTGGTGTCATCCGTGCCGACCACGACGGTCTGCAGGAGGTTGGCCGCTCCCGGGCTCGCGCCGTAGTTCGTCCGGGCCAGCAGGTTCTCGTAGGAGTATTTGCCATGATGGGGCAGTTCGTAGACCTTACCCGCGTCCGTGCCGCTCACGACCCAGGCGAACGCCTTGCCCTCGGCGCCGGTCTCCTCGCCGTTGAGGAAGATGCGGCCGTCGTAGCCGGCCCCGGAAGTGGCGTCGAAGAAGGCGCCGAGCGCCGGAAGGTCGGCGGAGCAGGGGCGGAGGTAGGCGTACGCGGTGGCCGGCGCGGCCCAGGTGGTGCCGTTCCACATCATCTGGTTGGCGCGGGAGGTCAGGAAGTCGCCCCCGGAGATGACCTGCCAGGTCGAGGTGTTGATCACCCACTTGGAGACGAACCCGCCCGCGGCACCATGCGCGCGGGCGGTGCCGAGCAACGTCGGGTCGGAGGAGCTGACGGTACCGATCTCATGGTTGGCGAGGACGGTCATGGTGCCGTCGACGTTCCTGAAAGCCCCGAGGCCGTCGGGGATGCCGGCCATCTGGTAGCCGGAGATCGCGTCGCCGACCGTCAGGATCGACGTCGAAGACCAGCCCGGCGCAGTGGGCGTGAGGTAAGGGGTTTGGCTGCTGGACGGGCCGGTGATGAGGCTTTGGGCGGACAGCGAGACAGTGGCGGCCGCGGCGAGGAGGAACGTGCGTGCGATGTTTTTCATGGTTGGGGACGCCCACTTTATCCGCTCCGCGGGACGGATTGGCGTCGGTAATGGGTCGGCCACGTCATACACCGAAAGGTTGCATTCGCCGCACTTGGCACAAGCGTCACGGCGTTGTTTTACTTGTCGCCGGAGCGCCGCCGTCTGGCCGCCTTGTTTGTCACCTGGCCGAAACTTTCACGCCTGCGCCGGCTCGCTTGACGGACCCAGCCTGACTTGCCCCCCGGCTATCGTCACCAGATCCGCACGCGATCCGCGGGGGCCAGCCACATCGGGTCGCCTGGCTTGGTGCCGAACGCCTCGTGGAAGCGGTCGATGTGCCGGAGGACGACGTTGATCCGCTGCGCCGCCGGGGCGTGCGTGTCGGAGCGGAGCTGCTTGGCCAAGGTCTCGGGGCGCACCTGGCCGGCGAAGCTGAAGGCGTAGGCCAGGAAGAAACGCTGCAGCGGCGTCTGCCCGTCGATCTTCCGCCCGGACCGGTAGGTCTCGGTGCGCAGGAAGGCGTCCAGCGCCAGTTCGACCCCGCCGAGGTCCGCAATGTTCTCGCTCAAGGTCAGGCGGCCGTTGACGCGCATGCCGGGCAGGGGCTCCTCGCGGTCGTAGCTGGCGATGAGCTTCTCGCAACGGGTCCGGAAAGCCGCCTCGGTCGCCTGGGACCAGCCTTCCTCGAGCCGCCCCGTGGCCCCGTAGTGCCGGCCGGAATCGTCGAACCCGTGCGTGAGCTCATGCCCGATCGTCGTCGCGATATACCCGTAGAGCACGGCGTCGTCGAGCGTCTCGCCCGCGTAGCCCGGGGCCGAGAGGATGGCCGCCGGCAGCACGATCTCGTTGTTCAAGGGGTTGTAGTAGGCGTTCACCGTGTAGGGGCGCATGCCCCATTCCTCCCGTTCCGGCTCGCCCCCGACGCGGGCGTATTCCCGCCGCAGGTTCCAGGCGTGCACGGCGACCAGGTTGTCGGCCAGCCGGCCCGGGCCGATCGCGGCCTCCTCGCAGGGCCGCCACTTGTCCGGGTAGCCGACGCGGGCCTTGACCGCCGCCAGCTTGCGGCCCGCCCAGGCGCGGGTCGCCTCGTCCATCCAGGCGTTGGTCGCCAGCCGGGCCGCGAAGACGGCGCGGACGTTCTCGGTCACGCCCCGGAAACGTTCCCGCTGCGCCGGGCTGAAATGCCGGGCCACGTACTCGCGCCCCACCAGGTCGCCGATGGCCCCGTCCTCGATCTTCAGCGCCCGTTCCTCGAGGCGGCGCTGTTGTCTGGCTCCGGAGAGCACCGTGCCCTCGAAGATGAACGCGTCGGCCGCGGTGCGCCCGTTCAGGACGTCGGCGAAGGAAGCGATCGCCTGGAAGCGCAGGTAGTCCCGCACCGTCGCCGCCGGCGTGGTCGCGAGGACCTTGCCCAGTCCCGTGACGAACTCAGGCTGGCCGACGACCACGTGCGTGGTCACCGGCGCGCCGGCGCGGCGCAGGACCTCGGCCCAGCGTAGCCCCGGCGCGAGGGCGTCGAGCTCCGCGATCGTCAGTTTGTGGTAGTTCTTCTCCGGGTCCTCCAAGTCCTCGAGGGCGCGGGAGACCTCGGCGAGCCGGGTCTCGAAGGCGAGGATGTCCCGGGCGGCCGCGCTCGCGCGCTCCGGGGCGTCGCCGAGGTGCGCGAGTAGGCGCGCCACATGGGCCGGGAAGGCCTCGCGCACGCGCTTCGCCTCAGCCTCGGTCCCGAGGTAATATGATTTCTCCGGTAGCGAGAGGCCGGACTGCCACAGCAGCAGGGCGACCTGATGTTCGTTCCGCGCGTCCTGGTCGGCGCCGAGGCCGACGTAGGAGCCGCCGCCCGCGCGGGAGAGTTCCGCCGCGATCTCCAGCAGTTGTTGCGGGGTCTCGGCCGCGTCCAGGCGCCCCAGCACCGCGCGGACGCCGGCGGGCAGTTCGGCGGAACCGGCTTCGAAGGCCAGGGCGGAGCGCCAGAAGTCGGCGATCTTCCGTTGGGCCGGGGTCAGGTCGCGCCCCGGCGCCAGCAGCTCGCGGTGCAGGGCCAGCACGTCCGTCCGGACCAGGTCGTCCAGCCAGTCATACGAATAATAAGACGCACGGTCGGCCGCCAGGGGGTGGGCCGCGTGCCAGCGGGCGTTGGCGTGGCGCCAGAAGTCGGCCGTCGGCGCGACGGCGGGGTCGCGGTTCGCCTCGAGGAGGTCGGCCGCCGGCAGGAGGGCGGCGCCAAGGGCGCAGGCGAGCAGGGCGGGGAGGCGCATGGGGATGAACCGAGGAAACCCGGCGCCCTCGCGAAGTAAACCCTAACCCCGGTCAGCGACGGTCCTGGGCGTAAGCCTGGCCGGTCGCGGTCAGTTTCCCGGCCTCGTCGAAGAGCCGGCAGGTCCCCGCCTTCGGGTGATGCCAAGCGTAGCGCTGCACCCAATCCGTCTGCTCCATCCAGGTCGAGGTCACGGCGATGAAGTCCGCGACCTGCGCAGCCGTGTAGCGGTCGGGCTGCTGCTCGGACGCCGCGCTGGTCTGCGGGCAATACTCGGTAACCCAGAGCGGCCGTCCGTAGGCCTCGTGGATAGCCTTGAGGTCGGCGATGAATTTCTGGGCGTCGACCCCTTTGTACCAGTGCACCGCGATCGCATCGACCTTGGGCTTGCCCTTCAGGAACGCGGGCAACCAGGCGCCTGTGACCGGATTGCCGGCCATCGCCGGCGAGACCGTCTGCCGCGCCTTCGCGGTGACGAGGGACCAATGGACCAACGCCTCCTCGACGGTCATGCTCGCCTGCTTCGGGTGGTCGGGTTCGTTGAAGCCGAGCACGAACGCATGCGCCGCCGCCGGCGGGGTGCGTTTCGCGGAGAAGATCATTGGCACGAATGTCGCGGGCGTGGTCAGCTTCGTCTCGTTGCCCCAATTGTAATACCAGCCGACGTTCAGCGCCGCAAGGTGGGCTGCCCCGAAGCCTTTGCGCTCCGGCAGCCCGAAACCCTTCTTGGGCGAGGGCTTCGACGCGGCGGCGGGCTCCGCGGCCGGCGCCGGCCGGGGCGCGAGGACGAGGGCGAGGGTCGCGAGCAGCAGGGCGAGCCGCGGCATCGTCAGAGGCCGCCGCCGCGGGCCTTGTTGACGTCGCCGACGTACCAGTTCTCCAGCTTCTCGCGGGCCCAGGGGGTCTTGCGGAGGAAGACCAGCGACGACTTGATGGTCGGGTCGAACATGAAGCAGCGGATCGGGATCCGCTCCGCCAACTCGCGCCAGCCATAGTGGGCCACCATCGTCTCGAGAACCTGCTGCAAGGTCACGCCGTGCAGCGGGTCGCGCGGGTGCTGGCGGGGGGCTTCGCTCATGCGCTCAGGCGGGTAGCTTGCGGAGGAAGACGACCTGCGCGACGGCGACGATCTTTGGGGGCTGCAGGCGCGGGCGGATCAGCGCCGGGTCGGTCGTATGGCTCGTGACCTCGTAGTTTCCCTTGAAGAACCAGGGGCCGCCTTCGGTGCGGCGGACGTAGACGGGCAGGGGACCTTTGGTCTCCGCCAGCTTAATGCCCCACTTCGCTTGGTCACCCTTGCGGCCGACCCAGACCTCGCAGGGTTCGGCGTCGGCGCGCGGGTTCCAGCCGAGGCCGAGGCAGACGCCGATGACCGAGCCATCCTTGTGGATGACGAAATTCGGGGGCTTCGGATCGCCGCCGAGGAAGGTGCGCACCTCGTCGAACGCGTAGCTGGCCCCGACCACGTGGGGTGCGGGGGCGTCGGCGGCGGGTTCGGTGGACATGCCGGAGAGGAAGGCAGTCGCCCCGCGGAGGCAACCCTAGACGGGCCGCCGGCTCAGAGACCGACGACCTGGATGTCCTCCGGGCGTTCCACCGCGAAGCGGAAGGGGAGGTCCTGCTTGGCGCCGGCCTTGAGGGGGAGGCGCCACTCGAGGAACTTGCTCTCGTTCAGCTTCAGGTCGTCGGTGTCTTTCTCGTAGCGCGGTTCCTCGAAGACCACCTTGATGTCCTCGTGGTTGGACGCGGGGACCTGGTCCCACAGCACCAGCTCGATGTCGGTCGCCTTGCCGTTCTTCAGCTTGAACACCTGGTCGAAGACGGTGCGGAGCGTCTTCTTGCCGAAGACCCCGGTCGTCTCCTCGCGCCGGGCGAGCACCTTGCGTTCCACGCTGACGCCTTGGTCGACGCCGAGGTAGGTCCAGAAGTCCTGGCCAGAGGGCACCAGGTCGAGGTTGGCCTGCGCGACGAACGCGCCGTCGAGGAAGACCGCGGTGGGGCCCGGCAGGAAGGTGAAGCCGGTCTTGTTGATGGCTTTGGTCTTCAGGTAGACGAAGGGCGAGAGCTTCGGCACGCAGGTATGGCGGAAGTAAGCCGGGAAGGACTCGCGCATGACGGTCACCTGCGCCGGCTTGTTGTCGGCCAGGATGTCGGACTTGCGGTCGATCACGAAGGTCGCCGCGGTGCCGCCCGCCTGCACGCTGGCGCGGCGCTCGTCCATGGCTTCCATGCGCTTGAGCGGATCGCTGCCGGCTAATCCGGAGGTCGTCATCATGTTGCCCATCACCTGCACCTCGTTGAACATCTGGATGCGGTTGTCGGCCCGGCCGTTGACGACGAGTCCGCCGCTCACGGTCCCCGCGAAGGCGACCGCCTCGGCCTTGGTCAGGAACCAGGGGTCCATCTTCGGTTCGCGTCCCGCCAGCCCGGGCTGCGCGGTCGAGAGCCGGAGCGAGACGCCCCGCCAATCCTCGCCGGTGGCCTGGCGGACCTCGGCGCGGTAGGTCACCTCGAGGGTCTTCGCTTTCGTGTCGGCGCGCATGTCGTACGAGGGCGACCAGCTCGGGCCACGCACCAGGTAGCTCAGGTTGACTTCGACCTCGCCGGCCTGGCGGACGTCGAGGTTGACCTTGGCGAGGAGGCGCGAGCGACGCTCGTTGCCGCGGAGCGCCCCGAGCTCGCGGTTGAGGCGGTCGACCTCGGCGCGCACCGCCTCGCGGTCGGTCTGGAGCGCGAGGAGCTGGCGGTCCACCTCGGCCAGCTGCTTATCCTGGAAGTCGAGGAACGCGGCCCACTTCAGCGGGTCCATCTCCGGGTTGGCGGATTCCTTGCCGGCGGTCGTGAGGCGGGCGAGCATCTTATCTAAGGCCGACTTCTGGAAGGTCAGGCGGGCCTCGGTCTGGTTCAGGGCCTGCTGGCGCAGGTCCTGGGCCTTGAGGGCGTCCTGGAGCGCGCGCACCTGCGCATTGGCGACCTCCTTCGTCTGGATCGTCTCGGGGCGGATGTCGACGAGCGTGAAGGCGCCGCGGCCTTCGACGCGCAGTTGGTCGAGCCGGGTCGCGCCCGGGAGGCGGTCGAAGACCAGGGTCTGTTCGCCGGCCTCGAGGCGGCCCTTGAAGGTGCGCACGACCTCGGCGCGGTCGGCGTAGACGGTGACCTGGGTGATGGCGGCGCCGTCGGTCTTGACCTCGGCGGCCCCGAGGGCGGCGGCGAGGAGGAGCAGGGGGAGCGGGGAGAGTTTCATGGTAAGGAGGAAAAGGGTGGCGGGGTTCACTGGCCGACGACGATCACGTCCTCGGGGCGTTCGACGGCGAAGCGGAAGGGAAGGTCGAGCTTATCCCCGGCGCCGAGGCGCAGGCGCCATTCGAGGAACTTCTGCTCGTTGAGCTTCAGGGCCTCGGTGTCCTTTTCGTAGCGCGGCTCCTCCAGCACGACCTTGATCGCGTCGTGGTTGCTCAGCGGGAGCTGGTCGCCGACGGCCAGGTCGATATCCGCTTGCTTGCCGTTGGTCACCTTGAACAGCAGGTCGTGTACGGTGCGGTGGGTCTTCTTGCCGAAGACGCCGGTCACCTCCTCACGGCGGGCCAGCACCCGGCGTTCGACCTTCACCGTCTGGTCGACGCCGAGGAACGTGACGAATTCCTGGCCGGCCGGGACGAGGTCCATCGAAGCGGCCGCGACGTAGGCGCCATCGAGGAAGACCGCGGTCGGTCCGGGGAGGAACGGGTAGTCGCTGGCGTTGACCGCCTGCGCCTTGAGGTAGACGTTGGGCGAGAGCTTGGGCACGCAGCTATGCCGGAAGCTGGCGAAGAAGGTCTGCTCCGTCAGGGCGACCTTCACCGACTTCGGGTCGGAGGGGATGTCGTAGGCGCGCGGCACCTGGAAGAGCGCGGCGGTGGCGCCGGCTTGGACGGTGGCCGAAGTGACCTCCATCGCCGGGGTGGCCGGCGCGTTCGGCGAGGCGAAGCCGGCGTCGGCGGTCTTGGCCGCCTGCTTGGCGAGGCCGCGCCGCGTCGCGGTGGCCGCGCCCGGTTTGGCGGCGGCCGCCAGGCCGCCTTCGTCCATCAGCACCGCGGCGCCCGTCGGGACGACCGGCTCCGCCTTATAAAGGGCCCAAGGTGCCAACTCGGGTTCGCGCCCGCCCACGCCGGGCTGGGCGGTGGAGAGGCGCAGGCTCACGCCGAGCCAGTCCTCGCCGGTGCGCTGGCGGACCTGCGCCTGGTAGGCGACCGTCAGTTTCTTCGCGACCGTATCGGCGCGCACGTCGTAGTGCGGCGACCAGCTCGGGCCCGCGACCACGTAGGTCAGTTCGAATTCCTGCGGCCCCGCCTGCGTCACCTCGATCTTCACGCGGGCGACGTTGCGGACCTTGGTGCGGTTGCCGTTGAGCTGGATGAGCTCGCGCTCCAGCCGGTTGATCTCGGTGCGCAGGGCGTCGTCGCGCCCCTTGAGACCCAAGGTCTCCTGGTCGAGCTTCGCCAAGCTCTCGACGTGGTACGTCAGGTAGCCGGCCCACTTCGCGGGATCGAGGTCGGGGTTGGCGGACTCCTTGCCGACCGCGGTCAGTCGGCCCAGTACCTTGTCGAGGGAGGCGCGGCGTTGCGCGTTGCGCGTCTGGGCCTGCGTCACCTCCTGCAGCTTCACCTGCTCGGCCTTGAGTTTCGTCGAAAGCTCTCGCACCTGGGTGTCGGTCACCTCGAGTGTCTGGATCGTCTCGGCGCGGATATCGATCAGGCTGAACGAGCCTTGCCCGGTCACGCGGACGGAGGACAGGTCGGTCTCGCCGGGCAGCGCGTCGAAGACGAGCGCATGCTCGCCGGCGGGGAGCGTCGTCGCGAAGCGTCGGACCACCTCGGCCCGGTCGGCGTAGACCGTGACGCGGGCGATCTTGGCGCCCGTGGTCGGGACTTCGGCCGCCATCAGGTTCAAGGTGAGGCTGGCCAGGAGCAGGCAGGGCAGGGAACGCATGGGTGAGAGGACTCTTTATAAGCGTCCGCCGCCGTTTATCCCGTCTAAAATAATCGTCTTAGCCGTCCGGCGGGGCGCGCTGGCTCCATTTCGACCGCCTAAGTTGTAATTTGCCGGTTCGGCCCCCGCTTGCGCCCCGTCCCAAGGAGGCTACACCTGCTCAGTCCCCATGGTTCTTGTCCACATCGCCCGCGCCGGCCGCGTCCTTGGCCGTTACCCGGAGGCCGACCTCCCGGTGCTCGTCGGGGCGGGGACGGTCAAGGCTTCGGACCACTATTGGAAAAAAGGCATGGCCGGGTGGCTCGTGGTCGGGACGACCTTTGATCCGCCCAAGCCCTCGACCCCGCCGCCCGCGAGCCCGGTCCCGACGCCCGTGCCCCGCAAACCGGACCCACGCTCGCACCTGCGATACGAGTGCCTGCGTTGCGGCGCCAAGTTCAACGATGCGGTCGAACGTAAGCCCGGCAGTACGCTCCTTGAGATCATCTACTGGTGCGTCACTCCCTGGGCCGGCGGTGCCTATTCGGCCGGCCGCAGCTTAGGTAAGTCCTCGCACTGCCCCCGTTGCGACTCCGAGCAGATTCAGGAGGAAGTGTGGTAGGAGAGGGATAGGGTCAGGGTTGGGGCTGGGGACAGGGCTAGGGCTAGGGCCCGGGACACAGACACAGACACAGACACAGACACAGACACAGACACAGACACAGACACAGACACAGACGCAGAGAGGGACAGCGGCAGGGTCAGGGGAGAATACTCCGACGCCGATTCACGGCTGGTTTCTGGATACATACCGCCCCCAGCCCTAGCCCTGTCCCCAGCCCTAACTGGTCTTAAGCCTTCTTCTCTTCCTCCACCGTGCGGATGCGCAGGTCGCGCAGCTGCTTCGGGGTGACGGGGCTCGGGCAGTCGGCCATGAGGTCGCGCCCGTTCTGGTTCTTGGGGAAGGCGAGGATGTCGCGGATCGAGCTGCGGCCGGCCAGCATGGCGACGACGCGGTCGAAGCCGAGAGCGATGCCGCCGTGGGGCGGGGCGCCGTAGGCGAAAGCCTTGAGCATGTAGCCGAAGCGGCTCTCGACCATGTCCTGCGGGATCTTGAGGATGTCCTCGAAGACGCGCTTCTGCACGGCCGGGTTATGGATGCGGATGGAGCCGCCGCCGAGCTCGACGCCGTTCAGGACGATGTCGTAGTGCTGGCCGCGGACCTTGGCGGGGTCGGTGGCGAGGAGCGGTTCGTCTTCCTTGACCGGCGCGGTGAACGGGTGGTGGGCGGAGAGGTAGCGCTTCTCCTCCTCGTCCCAGAGCATCAGCGGAAACTCGATGACCCAGAGGAAATTATACTGGTCGGTCGGTAGGCTGAGCCGGCCCTTGGCCTTGAGCAGCGCGGCGGACTCGAGGCGGATGCGGCCGAGCACGTTGGAGGCCTGTTCCCACGGGGCGGCGGCGAAGAAGATGATGTCGCCATCCTCGATCTTGAGCGTGGCCTTCAGCGCGGCCTTCTCCTCCTCGGAGAAGAACTTCGTGATCGGCGACTTCCATTCGCCGCCTTCGACCTTGATGAAGGCGAGGCCCTTGGCGCCCTGGCTCTTCGCGATCGTCTCGAGGTTGGTCAGCTCGCCCTGGGTGAGGTCGGCGAGGCCCTTGGCGTTGATCGCGCGCACCACGGAGCCCGGGGTGTTGGCGGCACCCTGGAACACCTTGAAGGCGGAGTTCTTGAAGAGGCCGGTGAGGTCCTGGATCTCCATCGCGAAGCGCGTGTCGGGCTTGTCGATGCCGAAGCGATCCATCGCCTCCTGGTAGGACATGCGCGGGAAGGGCGTGGGGATGTCGACGCCGAGCGTCTCCTTCCAGGTGCGCTTGAGGATGCCCTCGATCAGCTTGTACATGTCCTCGCGGTCGATGAACGACATCTCGAGGTCGACCTGGGTGAACTCGGGCTGGCGGTCGGCGCGGAGGTCCTCGTCGCGGTAGCAACGGGCCATCTGGTAGTAGCGCTCGACGCCGGCCACCATCAGCATCTGCTTGTACTGCTGCGGGGACTGGGTGAGGGCGTAGAACTCGCCGGGGTTGGTGCGGCTCGGCACGAGGAACTCGCGGGCGCCTTCCGGGGTGCTCTTGAAGAGGGTCGGGGTCTCGATCTCGAGGAAGTCCTGGCCGTCGAGCTCGGCGCGGATCGCGCGGGCGGCCTTAGCGCGTAGTTTGAGCAGGCCGATGTTGCGGGGGCGGCGCAGGTCGAGGAAGCGGTACTCGAGGCGGAGGTCTTCGTTCACCTTGTCGGCCTTGTCGTCGTCCATCGGAAACGGCAGGTCCGCGCAGACATTGTGGACTTCAATCGTGGCGGCCAGGACCTCGACGGCGCCGGTGCCGAGCTTTGGGTTGACGGTCTCGGCGGAGCGGGCGGTGACCTTGCCGGTGATCTGGATCACGGACTCGGTCTTGAGGCGCTGGGCCACCTCTTGGTTGGCGCCCGGGTTGAAGACCACCTGGGTCAAGCCCTCGCGGTCGCGGAGGTCGATGAAGGTCACGCCGCCGAGGTCGCGCTTGGTGTCGACCCAGCCGACGAGGGTCACGGTCTGGCCGGCGTCGGCGGGGCGGAGGGCGTTGCAGGTGTGGGTGCGGTTCATGGGTGCAGGTCGACGGAATCGAGGGGTATGGTTAACGGACGGGGAAAACCCTAGTCAAAGCCCAATTAGGCGGGGTCGCCAGACCTGCGGGGTGGGGAGGGCTCCGGGGCGGATAATTCGGGTGTGCAGGGCTAGGGAAATGGGTTTATCTCCCAACCATGCGCACCCCCGCACTCCTGCTCGCCTGCCTAATGGCAGCGACGCTTCCTGCTGCCCCGCAGAAGGTCGAGATGGCTGGTTACCTCCTCGTCCCGACTGAGCGCGTGCCGGAGACCTACGACGCCGGCTTCTCGATCTACGCCGCCGCTTGGCCGCTGTTGAATCAATACCCTGGACACCGCTTCCAGACCGGCCTTTTCGGCACCTGGATGCATCCGCAGTATCCTAAGGATGCGAAACCCAAGGATCTTTATAACGAC
>CAIRWP010000324.1 GCA_903882335.1 uncultured Opitutia bacterium
CGCGGGCGGGGAGCATCGTGATCGGGAATTCCCGGTACCCGATCCCCAAGGGACGCGGGTCGACCCCGCCGGGGCCGGCCCCCTTGCCTTTGTTGCCCGCGCCGAGGTTCATCTCCTGGCGCCAGGCGGTCACCGCAGCGTTCAGCTGCTGGGCTAAGTCCGGCAGCCTGGCCTGCAGCGGCTGGGTCTGTCCGGGGTCCTGGGTGAGGTCAAAGAGGTTGCCCTTCGCATCCAGCCGATGCGTCTCGGTGCGCACGCTGACCTGTCCGCCCCAGGTCTGGAAAAGCCGGCGCGGAGCCCAGTCGGCGTCGACGCCCTTGAGCAGCTGCGCCGAGAGGTCGCGTCCATCGAGCGGCCGGTCGCCGACGCGCTTGACGCTGGCGAGGCTGTGGAGGGTCGGGCTGAGGTCGATAGCGCCCGCGATCGGCTTCACCTGCGAGCCGGCGGCGATCTTGCCGGGCCAACGGATGAACAGCGGGGAACGCACCCCGCCTTCGTCCGTGCTTCCCTTGATGCCCTTCATGCCGCCGGTCCAGCGGTGGCTGTTCGGGCCGTTATCCGAGAAGTAAACCACGATCGTATCCCCCTCGAGGTCGAGTTCCCTGAGCCGCGCGAGGATGCGGCCGACGTTGCGATCCTGGTTCTCGAGCATCGCCCACGCGCAGCGCGTCTGGTCGGGCTGTTCCTTGTCGGCCTGGGAAGCGACCTGTCCGAGGGGCTTGCCGCGGAAGCGCGCCCAGTCCGCGGCGGGCGGGGACCAAGGCGAGTGCGGCGTGGTGAAGGGGATGAAGCAGAAGAACGGCCGGGCGCGGTGTTCGGCGATGAACCGCAGGGCGTGGTCGGTCAGCACATCCACGATGTAGCCTTGGGATGGGCGCATGACCCCGTCCTGCTCGAGCGGCGCGTCGAAATACTCGCCCCAGTGGCCGGACGTGTAGCCGCGGAAGGTTTCGAACCCGCGGGCGAGCGGGTGGTAGGGCCACTGGCTGCCGTTATGCCACTTGCCGAAGATCCCGGTGGCGTAACCCGCCGCCCGGAAGGAGTCGGCGACCGTCTTTTCCGCCAGGTCCATGCGTTCCTGGCCGGTCGAGACGCCGGTGACGCCGAGTCGCCGGTGGTAGCGTCCGGTCAGGAATTCGGAGCGGGTGGGGGAGCAGACGGGCTGGACGAAGAAGCGGTCGAAGTGCGCGCCGCTCCGGGCGAGCGCGTCGATGTGCGGCGTGGCGAGCTGGCGGTTGCCGTTGAACGAGTAGTCGCCCCAGCCGGCGTCATCGGCCAGCAACACCACCACGTTGGGCGGGCGGGCGGGCGCTGCGATGGCCGCTCCGCCGAGGAGGCCGAGGAGCAGGATGAGGCGGCCCATCGGCTTACTTCTTGGCGGGCAGATAGCCGAGCGAGACCAGGAACGCGTCGGTGGCGTCGAGCGTCTCCTGATACTTGGCCTTATTGAAGAAGCCATGGGGTTGGCCCTCGTAGCCGACCAACTCACAGCGGTTGCCGGCTGCTTTCATGACTTCGGTAAATTTCTCCACCGTCGCATAGGGCACGGTGGTGTCGGTCTTCCCGTGGAAAATGATCGTCGGAGGAAGCCCCTTCTTGACGTGATGGATGGGCGAGATTTCCGTCGGCTCACAGCCGAAGCGCCCTTTATCGAGGCCCGCCCCGAAGCCTTTCAGTTCCAGTCCTGGGAAAGGAGCCATGACC
>CAIRWP010000325.1 GCA_903882335.1 uncultured Opitutia bacterium
CCCAAGGGCTTGATCTTCCGTCCCGCGGCCTCGCCATCGGCGTCCATCCCGTTGAGGTTCAGGCAGAGCAGGTAGGGCAGCAGTTGCGGCAGGAACTTGTCGAACCGCTCGATGACATCATGGGCGTGGTGCAGGTTATAGACGATCCCCACGTTGCGCACCCCTGCGGCGCGCAGCGCCTCGACCACGGCGACCAGGTTCTCGGGGCGGCCGAACCAGCCGCCATGATTGTAGAGGGCGACCTGGCACCCCTGGGCGGCGCCCGCCTCGCAAATCGGCTTGAGCCGGGTGACCTCGGCGGCGACGCGGGCCCGTTGCTCGGCCGCATCCTTGGCTGGCCCCGGACCACCCTGCCCCATCACCCAAAGCTGCGGGCGGACGTCATGCCGACGGAAGAGCGCGAGCGCGGCTTTCGCCTCGTCGTTCAGGACCGTCGGGAACCACCAACCTTCGAGTTTAATCCCATGCTTCTTCAAGGCCGCCATTTCGGCGTCCCACTGCGGCACATGCTCAGCGCGGTAGTCGTAGACGAAGCGGCGGAGCCCCAGACGCGCGAGCATCGCCGCCCGCTCCTCCGGCCCGCGCTGCTTGGCGTCGAACGGCACGATGCACCAGGCCGTGAGGTTGCCGCGCTCGAACAAAGGCTCGGCCGCCGGCAAGGCCAGCCAGGTCAGAAGAAGGACGATGAGCGCACGCATCGGGGTCACCCGTAGACAAACCAGGGCCGGCCAAGTTGCCAGAGTATTGGGATTGAGTCAGGGCTTGGGCTAGGGCCAGGGCTTGCACTCGACTTTAGACTCATCTCGGCGATTCATTTATCTTTAATACTACCCCCAGCCCCAGCCCCGGCCCTAGCCCTCTTGATTCCCCATGCGCCTCCTCTCCCTTCTCCTCCTCCCCCTCGCCCTCCCCGCCGCGACTTACTTCCCTCCGCCCGATAGCCAAGGGGGCTGGCGGACGACCAAGGACGCCGCCGAGGCCCGGACGCTGGCGGGCATCGACCTGGAGCGTCTGGAACTGGCCGCCCGCGCGGCGGAACGTTCCAATGCGGATAACGGCGGGTTGCTGGTGGTGAGCAGGGGCTACCTGGTCCTGGAAAGGTATTACGGCAAGGCGCACCGCAACGCCAACCCGGACATGGCCTCCACGGGCAAGGCATTCACGAGCATCGCCTGCGGGGTCATGCTGCAGGAGTTCAAGGCCAAGCTTCCCGAAGGACTCGACACGAAGGTCTACACCCAGGAATTCCTGCCCGAAGCCTTCCCGCTGCGCGACCCGCGCGAGGCCGATATCCGCCTCGGGCACCTGCTGTGCATGACTTCCGGGCACAACGGCGAGGGTGGTACGCCCTCCGCGGTTGTCCGCGGCGCGACGCAGCCGCTGAAACCGTCCAAGGGCCAGGATATCCGCGACGTCGACGGCTCCTCGTTGCGCACGCCGCTCTGGGCGGGCCCCGGCGAAGGTTATTCCTACTCATCCCCCGCCCCGCACATCGCGTCGATGGTGCTGCGTCGCGTCACCGGCAAGGAACTACCGGCCTACATCGACGAGAAGTTCGCTCAACCGATGGGCTGGGGACCGTGGGGCTACTGCCTCTACCGCGGCGAAGTCACGATGGCGCACGCGAACGGTGCCGGCTCGATCGCGCTCCGGGCCACGGACACCTTACGCTTCGGTTACTGCCTCGCCCAAGGGGGTCGGTGGCAGGACCGGCAATTGGTCCCGGCCGACTACCTCAAGCTTTGCCGGCAGGCCTCGCCCTACAACCCGCACTTCCCCTTCAGCCTGCAGTTCGAGCATAACCAGGCCGGCCAGATCCTAGGGGCGCCGCGCGACGCTTTCTACAAGACGGGCGCCAACGGTTTCTGCCTCTACATCGTGCCCTCCCTCGATCTGGTGATCTACAAGCTGGGCGGCAAGGATGGCCAGTGGAACCCCGACCTGACGCGCCTCCCGCAGCCGGCCGATAACTTCGGGACGCACACGACCCCGCCCGTCGCGCCCAAGAACGGCGCTTACGAGAACTACAGCATCCCACGCATCCTCGAGCTGGTGTGCGGAGCGACGGTTCGCTGAGGCTTA